>NZ_CAWUDN010000070.1:0-41732 GCF_963920915.1 Nostoc sp. PCC 9305 | reverse complement strand
CTAATTTATCGGGGCGTTGAATCTCAACTTGTCCACAACGAACAATAAGCATTGCTTCTCTTGGCATTCGCTTTCGACGTGAGTCTGCGGGAACGTTAATTATATAAGTACCTTCACAAGGCTGCTGACTTAAGTAGTCGAATAGTGATTCAGACCGCCCTAACAATCGACGATCTTGGCAAGCTCTTATCAGTAAATGATTGTTTTTATTGGGTACAGTTGCAAATTCTTCAAATAAATCCGATTCGCGGTCGCCAATATGAGTTACCATTTTTGCTCCACCCACTTCAAAGCATCGCTTACTACTTTCTGCCGATGCTAACCATTTGTAAGATTCTTTCTCCTCAATTGGTAAATTTTGATAGTCTCGTTGATGTTTGTCTGCATGGTTTATAGCTCGGCTCCACAGTTTTACTGTGCTTAACCCCAGTGGAAATCCACTCTCACCATCTAATACCAATGTTGGATGGATATAAAACCCCACATCTGTGTTATTGCCTACTACTCCTAATCCTGGCGGTGACAGCCTACCTGCATGAGACTGCAAGTTAATCTCGCTAGTATCGCTAATCGCCAATACGTGTCGTTTTGCCAGATGAAACTCGCAATCATCCGAAAGGCTACGTACTAGTTCTGATAGTGTTACGTTTTCATTCTCCAAAAACCGATAATAACCCATCTGTTCTGCCCAATTTCGACTGATTTGCCGGATATTTATCGATTGGTGCTTACGAATCGCCTCGTATAATGCTGCCCCCTTTTTATCAGCCTTGGGTCTCCAAATGCCGTTCCTGGTGTCGTCGAAGCGTGAATTAAGATTGGATTATCCATAGTTTTTGCTTCTCAAAAATCCTCTGCACCTACTTTACATCCGACTTGTGTATACACGGTAGCTTTTTTAAGGGGGGTTAGGGGGGATCTAAACGCTGTGAGGCAACTCTCAAAGACTTGTATACACCGTAGCCCAAAGGAGAGGGACTTAGGGTGAGGGCTTTTGATCCCTCCAATCCCCCTGCAAAAGCAACAGGGCTGTTTCATTGCCTCAAAGGTTGATAAGGGGTAGAAGTAGGTTGAGGATTTGATGGCTTGCTGGACTGGGGAGTTGACCCACTCCAAACTTGATTGAACTGAGCTACCGACAACGACTGTAAAATACTGAGATTAAGCGGCTGTTTGCTGATAAAAGTGGCGTAGGAAGGCTGCAAATAGGAACGATATTCAGGGCGGTTGAGGAGATGGGTTTCTAAAAAAGCGACGCTGAGGGCGTTGAGATAAGAATAAACAGCAGCACGATCGGGGCCCAGCAAGGCAGGTGGCACAGGTAAGACATCGTTTTCAGGAGTAGGTTCGGCGATCGCTGAAAAGTGGGTGGCATTTTCAATCAAAGCCAAGTACTTATTGGAGTCAGAAAGCCAGGTAAAGGGGCGAATTTGCTCAAATACGGGTGGTGCAAAAACATCTTGGCTACCTGTTACCAACATGACGGGAGTTTTAATTTGACTGATTCCCCCCTGACCCAAAACTGAGCTGTCAATGGGATTAATCGCAATGATGGCTTTGATGCGATCGTCTTTCAGTTCGTAATTCTTTGGAGGTAACTCGTTTGCTTGACACTGCAAAAACAGCGACAAATTAAAGGATGAATTATCGGGATTACAGTCTTGGCGCAATTGCTCAAAGTTAATATTGGCTCCTGCTAAAGTCAAAACAGTATAACCACCAAAGGATTGACCGATCGCCCCAACTTGCTGAAAATTGAATTTTCCCTGGAGAGTGGGATCGGATTTATCTAGACGCTGGAGTTCATTTAGTAGATATTTGATATCCAAGGGTCGGTTGACAAATTCTGCTGCATCTGGCGGCCCTGCCAAACCCGCAAAATATTGTTGAAAGCGTTCGGCATTACTACCAGGGTGTTCCAGTACGGCAACAGCAAAACCGTATGATGCTAGATGTTCAGCCAAGTAGACAAACGTAGAGCGATCTGAGGCCAGTCCGTGAGAAATTACAATCAGGGGAAAGGGAGGCGAGAATAATTCTCCAGTGTTTTGTGAACCTGCTGAAGGGAGATAGATATCCACAGGTAGACGGCGCGAGCGAGAAATGTCATTTAACTCCAGGCTTTTTTTCTGCCAGGTAAATTTTCCTGGCGATCGCAAATCTGGTTTTTGGGAGAAATCAATTTTGTCAGTGGCTGCTTGAGCGATCGCTTCTTTTTGAAGAGAGGCAAAAACTTCATCCTTTTTTTTAATCAATTGCGACAAGTCATCGACTATCCTCAACCCCTCTGTGAAATTCACCCGTATAGTATCGCTAGGAAATTTCCGCAGTAAATTCACAACCGTTAACCCCTCTTGTCGATCGGCAGCAGACAAAATTAAAGAGGCGCGTATGGCATAGAAGCCATTTTTTCGAGACTCAGTGAGAAGTAATTTTCCCAGTTGTTGCACCAACTGCTCGCCTATCGGTGAGTAGGTAACTTGAGATACTAGTGTAGGAGTGAGATTAAAGCGCTGCTGGAGTAGATCCCGCAGTTGAGCGAGTTGTTCGGGAGTCGCACGGTTAGCATAAAATGAAAAATCTTGATCGATTTTGCCTTCTTTAGCAAAGGTTTCCAGCGAATCCACCGATAAGGAAAATTCGCCGAAGGGAGGATAATAAAAGCTAATGCGTTCAGCCCCTAATCCGGGAGTAGCAGTTAAGAACGTAGATAGCAAACCTAAACCCAGATATCTCAAAAATTTTTTCATTAGAAAAACCCACTATCTAACCCTGCTTAAACTTGTTTGGGCAGGGAGGAAAGCGGGGCGGGATCTATAACCGCTTTCCTGTTTAATTGGTTTAGATATATCAAACAGGCTACAAGCACAATAAAGCAAGTACTTACCAGAAATTTGACAGGAGCTTTGAACGAGCAAAATACATGAGTAGCAAATTTTTCAGTCAAACAGCATCAGTAGCGCGATAATAGATATAGAGATCAAAATTAAGTTATATGTCCATTGCTTCCTGCGCCTGTTGTGTTGTCGTCCTCAACCAACAACAAGAGCAAAATATTTCCCACCAAAACCAGTGCCAGGATGTGCCAGTTAACCACAGTAAGAGCACGGTTAAAAATTGCACTGTAATTGAAAATGGCCGGGTGGTCGTTAAACCCTTACAACCACCACTCAATGAAACTTCCGAGTAACTTTCAGGAATTTTACGCCTTCACTCTAAAGGTAAAACATCGTGGAAGTGGTTGTAATCAATGTAGCGATGTCCATCAGGTGTGTGGTGAAAGATATCGACAAATTGATTGTTCCACAAAATGTCATTCGCACCATAGCTATGACGGGCATGGACGACCTGGGCAACCGTTTCATCAATCCCACTTAAAGAGACAATCAGCATAGTATTTGTCTGGGTTAACGATTCTGATGTCATCCCATACAAAGGACTAAACTCATCAATGACATGCATCACTGACCAGCTTAACGTGAAGCTAGGTGTTTGGTTCCTCACCAGTTTGAGATCGTGGAACCGACGCATGAACTGTCCTTCTAGGGTTACTTCGTCGCGCATCAAGTAGACTCGCATCTGCGCTTCCAGAATCGTATTGCGACGCTTATTAGCGCTGCGAAATATCAGAGTCGGCATCGCATTATGAGCTGTAATGACAGCAACACGGCTAAAGAGTACACGGGCTGTAGGTCGAGAGAACCGAGCAAATGCTAGTCCTGTCATCACAGCAATTCCTACCAAACCGATCATTGCTTCAATCGTGACAATAATGTTGGCGTAAGTTGTTTTCGGATACATTGCCCCATAGCCAATAGATGCTAGGGTTTGGACGCTAAAGAAAAAGACATCTAAAAAAGAGCCAGGTTGGGCGTTGGCAATACAATCTCCTCCTATCAAGTAAGCGAGGGCAAATAGAGCATTAATACTTACATAGAAAGTACAAATCAGCAGCAGAAAGCCAGTCCAGGGAATCGTTAGCAGCAGATGATAGGGATCGCGCCAGTAGGAATGCCATGCACCCATACCTATAATCTCAAATTTTCCATTTTTAACTTGAATCTTAATCGGTGAGATCAAACGCTGTCGTTTCTTGGGTGAAAGTCTCTTCAGTCGAAATTTCATTGCAAGTAGCCAAAAGAACGGCAACTACTTAGTATTGTAAATTAAGTTGCTTTAGAGACATTCACTCTAGACAAGTTAGGGAGTGTAGAGTGGAAATTTAAACTTTCTGTTCTTAAATCAGCAAAAAAATAGGGTGTGCAATGCCCACCCTACTAATTTATCTGCTAGAAACTTATAATAAACTTGTTGTTATGGCTTTAGTGATTGACCTTTAGAACAGCGGTCAAACCACTCCTGGTATTTTTTCTGGTGCGACTCATCTTCAACAGCGATGGTAACACGCACCTGCTTACAGCCGTTATTTCGCTCTAGTGCGATCGCATTCAATAATAAATTAGCAATTTTAGGTGAGCTAAACTCGCCGCTTACCGTTAAACCGTTATTATGTGTAGCTTCAAGTTTTTCGACTTCGGTCAAATCAAGCCCAGAAATTTCTTCTTGTCCTAAATCAATTTCTGCAAGTTGTTTGTGTTCTGGGCTAATTTGTTCCACAATCAGCTTTTCACGCCGGACAGGAACTTGTACCATCCGGGTTTCAATTACTTTGCGAACAATTACCTCACCAACTTTACGCTTACTGCTTTCAACAAATAGTCGTTCTTCTAGTAGACGAATAATCTGTTCTTCAGGAATCTGTTCTAAATTATTTAATGACTCAACTGGGCTATTTGTCGTTTGATTGTTAGCTACTTGCTCAGTTAAGTTCAAATCGCCTGGTGTTTCTGATTCTAAATATTCAGGCATATATTCAATTTCTGATTTGTTTAAGTCTATGAAAACAGATTGAGTCGGCTTATCTATTTTTTTTATTCTCTGGCTCTGCAACTGAAATAAAGAAGGATGTTTGTCAGCTAACTGCTGGCTATATTCAACAGTTTTTTGATTAGCCTGGTTCGATACAACGAGGTTTAGCCGACGATTACCATCCACAATTAAATCATGAACTACTCCTACTAGCTGACCTTGATTATCAAACACAGCAAAATTGTTCACTTTCTTTCTTAAATCTGCCAGCGAGGAGATAGTGCGAGAATTACCCTTTGCCTGTAAAGTATTTTTTGCCATAGTTTGGCCATTCATCTGGAAAGTTTACTAACTGCTTTCTACTTAGCTAAATTAAATGTATTAATCATCTGGATACCATTTAGAAAGTATTGGCGATCGATGGATTTATCCAACTCATATCCAGAGTAATATTTGCAATCAAAAACTCTAAGTGATATCAATACTTTTCGGTTCAGGGGGAAAGGGGAAAGAGAAAGGGTTTGAGTTTACCTTTAACCTTTCCCCAGACCAAAAGAGAGATTGTTGGGTTTATCCAAAAAGTATTGTAAGTGGTATCAGCTATTGTGAGCAAAGGTCAAGCTAATTCAATTGCTTCACCTATACTGTGTAGAATTAATTATTAGTCATTAGCGATTAACTAATGACTATTTTTAGTTAGCGTTCTTCAATGGGAAGATTACCAGAATTCACATCTAACTCTTCACGACGCACGGTTTCTTGAGTTTCAACTGTGTCTTGATCGACCACTTTTCTAACTCTGACTTCTTCACGCAAAAATGCTTCTTTGCGAACATCAGGAGTTTCTTCATGGATTTCTATGCGAGCAACTTCGCCTTCACGGAAGTCTGCTTCGCGCCCAGAAACAGCCGTACCCGCATCTGCTGGAGTTACACGTTCAATTACTATTCTTTCTCTTTCTACTGGCACTGCAATCCGTGCGGTATCAGTTTCAACATGCTTGCCAATCGTTACTTCTCCAGTTTTTTGGCGTCGTTTGCTGGCAATCAGCCGTTCTTCATACAATCTCAGAGTTTGATGATCTTGCTCATTTAACCCGTATAAAGCAGGCTCATTATCATAAGTGTAGCTATCACGGGCGTAAGTAGGAGTTGTACCTAATGATGCTACAGGCGCTCCTAAAGGATCTAATCCTGCTAAAGGGTCTAATGGTGTTGCAGCTTCTACAGGAAGGTTGTAGTCTGTGGGTTGGCGATATACCCCACGCACCCGTTCTTCATAATCGTAATCAAGGGTTTGACGTTCATCGAACTCAGGCAAATCTTCAGCTTGCTCTCTAGTCAAGCCAATTGTGTAAACGCGATCGACATCATAGTCGATACGGGCGCGGCCAATTGGTAGTAATACTTTTTTACCAAAAATCCAGAAGCCTAAGTCAACAACTAGATAGCGAAAATGACCTTCTTCATCAACTAAAACATCGCTAACAGTACCAACTTTTTCATCAGTTCCCTGTGTATAGACACCCAGCCCTTTAATGTCATGACCATCAAAACTCTCTTGATAGCTAGGCTCAAAATCTTCTAATTTGTAAAGAACCATTATGTTTAACCTCAAATATTTTTTTGTCATCTCTTAATATCTAAACTAGACATTTATTTATTTTTGTACATCCTTCTGCCGAATGAATTATTTCCAGAGTTAAATAATCGAAAGTTATAGAGAGTTTTGATGTTTTGATCGATGTGGCTAACTAGAGAAGAGAAACGAAATTAAGAGCATTCACTTTATTTTTGTAAAGATATGTCTAGCTTTAGTACACGAATTTTGCCAGATATAATAATATATTTCAGTATTAGAATTCTCACCGCAAAGTTTTGCATCTTTATATGCAAAAAATACAGATTTTTTGTATGGTGAAATTCCCTACTTCTTATAAGTCGGGAATCTTGTTATTGAATAAAATAAACACAGGCAAAGAGAAAAATTAACTTTGCCTGTATGATTATTTTCAAATAAATCTACTAAACAAATTGATGAGCCAGCTAATTAAATAGCCTCATGTCTAGCGATCGCAGTTTATTGCACATCTAAATTGCCCGCAGTATCAATATCTAATTCCTCTCGACGAATGGTGTCTTGTGCTTCCACAGTGTCCCGTTCTACTACTTTCTTCACCCGGACTTCTTCACGCACAAACGCTTCTTTATGTATCTCAGGAGTTTCTTCGTACACTTCTATGCGTGCTACTTCCCCTTCTTGAAACTGAAGTTCATTGGGATTTACAACCTTTCCTGCTTCTGTTGGCGTAACTCGCTCAATTAGAACTCGTTCTTTTTGAACGGGTACTGTAAGGTTTACAGTTTCTGTTTCAATATGCTTCCCAACCGTTACTTCTCCGGTTTTGATGCGTTGTTTGCTGGCAATTAATCGTTCTTCATACAGTCTAAAAGTTTGATGAGATTGATCGTTCAACCCATACAAATCTGGATCTTTTTGGTAATTGTATGTATCGCGATCGTAAGTCACACCGCTGGTTGGAGAACGAAATACACTACGTACCTTTTCTTCGTAATCATTATTAATGATCGCGTCTTCTGTATGATCGGGTAAACCTTCTATTTGCTGTCTGCTTAACCCGTCAACATAGACGCGTCTTTCTGGATAACTGATCCGGCAAAGACCAATTGGTAGTAAGATTTTCTTGCTAACAAAATCTAAGCTTATATCAATAATTAAATACCGGAAATGACCATCATCATCAACTAAAACGTCAGCAACTGAGCCAACTCTGTCTCCTCCGCCAGTATAGAGATCCAGCGCTTTGAGATCGTCTCCGCCAAAAGTGTCTCGATAATTTTGGTCAAAATGTTCAAGTTTATGAAGAGGCATACGCTGTTCCTAAGTTGTTTATAAGGTTTATTTTCTAGTGTAAAAAATATTGCGCTAAGTATCCTCCTGCTGACGACTGAGTTTAATGGAGATATTTGAGGATTTATATTATTACAGGAACACTCAATGAAACAGCCCTGCATTTTCAGGGGATTGGGCGATCTAGTGTGCGTAAGTCCTAATTAAGAGCCAATACTGAAACAATGGGAGTAGACATTACAGAACCATGCAGATTATGAGTGAACTTCCAAATACTCTTGAAGATGCGATTGCCCAATCTCGCGTAGCCGTTCAAACTGCCCTTGCAGATGGCTGTACTCGCTTACAAGTTGAGTTCCTGTTCCCAGAACTGAAGTTTATGCCGGTGGCGGAACAATTTCTGCCGGCATTTACAGATTATGATTCCCGTTTGAAGATTTTCTTTGCTGACGCTGGCGCTGCGGCTCTAGCCCGTCGTGATTGGGCAGATGCACCATTTCAAATTTTGGATATTGGTACGGGTAGGGCTGCTTCTTTGCAGACAAAAATTCAGCCAGAGGATGAAATTTTCTTATTCATCGCCCCCACATCCGTAGAAGTGCCGCAGTTGGAAAAGCTGTGTGAAGTAATAGGCGATCGCCCTTTAGTCTTGTTAAATCCTCGCTTAGAAGATTCTGGAACCGTGGGCATTGGTTATACAGCGAGAAAAATCCGCGATCGCTTTATCAGTACCATTGAATCCGCTTATTACGTGCGCCCCATAGACGATGAAAGTGCCCTATATCGTTGCTACCCAGGACAGTGGGAAGTTTGGCTGGAAACCGGTGGCGAATATCAAAGAATTGCCGAATTACCCACAAAACCATCTGGTGATGATTTGGATCTCATTGTTTTAAAAGGACAACCGCGAACAACAACAGACGCGACACCTGTGAGAAAGCCCAGTGTATTTAAGAGTTTGCAACGCTTCTTAAAAGCATTGAGTAGTTAGGATAATGCAGAGGTAGCAGGAGGAAACTTAATCGCCTGCTGCCTCCTCGGTAAGTTTTCTATTGATATACCTTTTGTCAACGGTGCAACACATGTAGAGCGAATGATCTAAAGTATGATCGGAATACTTCGCTAGAAAACTCTTAAATAGCTATGACACTTGAAAACCTTGAAGCTGAAGTTTTGGCACTTCCAAAAGACTCTCAAGCGGCACTACTGGCTCGACTCCTTGAACATTTGGGCAAAAGTGGCGAAATTGATCGAGAAGTTGCATCCATTTGGGCAGAGGAAGCTGAACTGCGCGATCGAGAAATGGATAGCGGTAAATTAAGTGGTATTTCTGCCGAAAAAGTTTTTCAGCAAATTCGTGCATCTGTGCAATGACAAACGTTATATTTCATCCCTTAGCAGAGCAAGAATTAATTGATGCTGTAGCCTATTACGAAGAGCAAAAACCCGGACTTGGGCTGGAGTATCTTGGAGAAATAGAACACGCAGTAAACTTCCTCATCCAATATCGAGAAGCTGGTTCAAAAGTTCGAGGCTCCCTTCGCCGCCTGATTTTGCCCAAGTTTCCATATTATTTGTTGTATCGTATTCTAGAAGACGATCGGATTCGTATTTTGGCAGTCGCACACCACAAGCGTAAACCGCAATACTGGGTTGATCGAGAGTAGTTGACAGTGGACTAAATAGCGCTTGCACTCAGAATGGAGGACGACTCAAGGAAGGGGGTTTTTGGAGTCAGTGTGCATATCAGAGTTAGGGGCATCAATGGTATTTGATATTTATGCTTCGGTGCAGAAATGTTAAATATTGATACAAAACTTTACATACAAATTTCTTGGAAAGGTTTTTGTGGGCGGTGAAAACTTGCTTTTGTAAATTCAATAAGACTTAAGCAAAAAGCCTTTATCCCACAGCATAATCAATATATTTTGCCAAAATCATAGGAAAAGAAGAGAAGTGAGAAATTTTACTATTAACTTCTCACTCCTCACTTTTTTAATTCGCTTGCAATGGGGCGTTTAAAACTTTCTCGATGCGATCGCGCGTTTCTAATAAGTGCGCTTTGGTATATTCATCCTCGGAATTAACCCCCTTAAGTTTTTCATCAAGTTGCTTTAGTTTATACCAAGCTAAAGTACGAGCATCTTCTGGAACATTTTCTTTTCGCAATACCATATCTGTCAAAATGTCCAAATATTGACGCTGCAAGCCTCGCCGCAAACTGGCGATTTTCATTGGTTTACCTTTTGGTTGGATAACTTCCGTCCAAATACCTGATTGTAAAGTGTCAAATAGTTCTGGTAAAGTCAGCGCTTTTCCTTCGGGAGTTTTGAGTTCAATATCTTTGAGACGAGAGAGGCGATCGCCTGAGAGTAAATCTCGCAACACAGAACCTTGCATTAGTAGCACCAAGTCATGAATGGGAAAATCCAAACGACCAACTTGTGGAGAACTACCCCAATGTCGCCAACGAGAAGGTGCTAATTTATTGAGTAATTCTGGTGAAAAACTCAGGGCATCTTCTGCAAATACATATTTTTGCAGCGTTTCTAAAGCTTGGCGTTGTTCTTCAACTGGTACTGGTTCAAATGGTAAACGGTGTTGGAGAACTCCAGAGACTTTCTCGGCAGGTAGCTCGCTGGGGTGAATGCGATAGAAAGATTGTCCCCCGATGTATTTTGTGGTGAAATATATTTGCTGGAAATAGTTACCCAATACTGTGCTAAAACGTTCGCTGACATCGCTGTAACTATCACCAGCCATTGGGAAACGTTTATCCAGACGTTCCCACATCACCCGCGAATTATTCAATTGCCACTGAGAATAAAGCAGCACATTACCGCTGTTATCCCAAGCATTAGCTGTGGGGTCAAGGTCATATACATCTTCATCTGTGGAATAACTCAACTCTGGCTTGTAGGATTGTGCAGCAATTTCCTCCAAAATTGGCTTTTCTGCTAGAGGAGTTGATGTCTGAATTGTTGTGTAGCCGTACTTAATTGCCCATTCATCATAAGGCCCCACCATACTCGGAAAATAATCTCCTTGTTTTGTACCTTGAGGGGCAATATTTGGGGGAATATAGTCCATGACAGAAGTTGTCAGACCTTTATTTTTGGTAACTTCTGTATTATTCATCTCCTGTGGTGGTAGCAATGTACTACCACGGAAGTTATGACGTAAACCAAGAGTATGTCCAACTTCGTGAGCGATGATTAAACGTAAATATTGATTAATATATTCTTTTACCTTGTCTGGAGTAGCCATAGTATCAGGCAGCAGAGACATTGCCAGTGAACCAAAGGCAAACTGGTTAGCAGCTTCCATGCCATAGCATAAATCGTACTCGCCTGCCATTTTCGATAAACGATTCAACAACCCTTGTTGTCCTTGCATCTTCTGGGGGACACCATTGTTTTTCCCATCTAAACCATTGGCGCAAAGTAGACGATTTTGCATCAAAGCTGATAAAGTCGTGTGATTTTCTGTTTGGCTGGGTTGGACGATTTTGCGATATTCACCCTTGAGTGCCCGGATAAAGCTAGCATCTACGAGAATATCTGCATCTAAAATTTCCCCTGTCAATGGGTTAACGCGAGATGGCCCCATTGCAAAGTAGCCATCGACTGTGTTTATCCAGCGAATCGTGTTGTAACGAATATCTGCCGGGTCCCAGGTAGCATCATCTGGCATTTGGCGGACTTCAATTGCATCCTTGAATCCGGCTTTGAGAAAGGCTTTGTTCCACATGAGAACGCCTTCTTTCATCGCATCGCGGTATTCTAAGGGCACAGCGTTATCAATCCAAAAAACAATCGGTTTTTTGGGGTGAGAAATGACTGCTTTCGGGTCTTGTTTTTCTAAATGCCAGCGATTTATGTAGCGGACAAAAGAATCGCCGCGATCGTCGTCTTTGGATAAATCTTGGTAGGCGGTGATGAAATAGCCGATGCGATCGTCAGCAAGGCGCGGTCGATAATCTAGATCGGGTAGTTGGGAGAAACTGTAGTGAACGCGCAGGGTAAAGCCACGGTTGTCAGCTAGCGACCCAAAGTTTGTCACTTCACTGTTGGGGTCAACGCTACTAGAGTAATTCAAAATTGACTCGACTTCTAAGTTTTGGGGAAAGGCTTTAGCAGTACCAAAATAGGACTGGCTTGTGGTTTTTGGAACTCCTAAACCTACAGACAATCCAGCTAAGTCTGTGAGTAGTAAATCTTCCAAGTCAATGAGAATAGTTTTGCGTTCTGGATGAATGCTTTTAATGGGAATGGTGTAGAGAACAGAATCACTAAACGATCGCGTCAGCGATCGCACCTGAGGATCTCCCTCACGAGTGCGAAAATTCACATTGCGGATCACAAAGTGTAATTTATCATCCACCCGTTTGAAATAAAACAAAAAATCTTGCAGAGGCATACCACTGTAAATACCCTGTTCGCCAATACCCGATTCCAGGGTTGCCGTAGCTAGGTAATTTTTATTAAGTTGTTCTGGCTTAATTTCTAGATAAATCTTATTCTTTTCTTTATTACGATAAAGGGTGAACAATCCCCCAGATTTTTGGGTGTTTTTAATTACTTCGTTAAATGGCTCTAAATCATCCTTTGCTGCTGGTTTTGCGGTTGTACTAGGCTTTGCATTTGCTTTCTCTAAGGGGTTTTCAACTTGTAAAAATGGTTGCTGACCTGCTTGTTTCAGGTTTTTTACTATCCAAATAAACGGTTGAGGCTCTGCGTGTTTATTTGGATTAACTACCCAAACTTGATTTGACGCTAGCCTCTGTTTCTGAGGAATATTAATATTATTTGATGATAAGGCTGAGATTTTCGTTGAAGAAGTTTCTGTCGATAACTGACTATTGAATTTCTCTCCACTTCTGACTGTAACCACATCTTCTCCAACAATATGCTTGGCGGTATCAACATTGTTAACAAACGGTGACTTAGCGCTAGCTGTGGCTATTCCTAAAAATAAACTATGTAACAAAATCATATAAAAGGTTAATCTGTTCATCGCATTCATTACCTGATAACTATCTCTCGTTAATTTTTAACTTTTGCAAAGCCATATAGCTTGCCCTCTGGCGATTATCTTAGCTGCTTTATATTAAGCAATAAACTTTCAGTTTAAATTTTAATTGCCATTTTTCAGCTTTGTTATGCTGTTTTAGTGTAGGATTTTTTCTAACAATTGCATCTCCTACAAACAGTAAGTATGATTTTTACATCAGACTGGGAAATTTATTGCAGAAAAAGTATCACAAATTAGCTAAATCATAGAATTAGTTGAGCTGGGAAATAATTTTGAAGTTAACACTTTATTTATATTATGAGAGGAAGCTTAAGGCTACTACAGGTGAGCGAGAAGCCGCCATTCAGAAACGCCATTGGCAAATTCATCAGAAGTAGCCTACCCTAAATATCGCCAACTCATGATTTTTTTACTATAGTATTTATTTATACTATTGATTGTTGTGAATGCAAAGCAAACTACCATAGAAAAGTTTTTAATTCAGGATTATCAAAAACAGTTATTTAAATGTAACAACGGAAACAAAAATGTCAACATATTTATCTCAAGTTTGGCAGCTGCTGAGAAATTATGTGAGTGGTGCAAGGTTACAAGAGATGCCAAAGACCACATCGCTAGAAACTGAAGCAGTTTTACCTCTAGGAAAAAATATTAAAGAACCAGACAAAAGCGTTAGATTCGCACAAGATAATTTGCAGGAATATTTATACTCTCCAAGACTGCAAAAAAGCTTAGAAAAATGGACAATACCAAAGAACGGTTTGAGTTCTCAGATAGACGATCGCACATTGGGCACTTTATCCACTGGGTTTTGCTTTAAAGTATGCGATCGCCAGATGTATGAAGAGATTTATGATTTATTGGGCAATGCTGCCCTGAAACCTGAAGTAGTCAACCAACTAATGGAATTGGTTGTGACTGGTCAAAAAATTCGTCCAGAATTGCTTTTTGGGCGGCTAGAAGATTTTTATCGTCGCTGGTGTCAGGGAGAATTTATTGATGGCACACCAGATGATAACCTGCCTCAGAAAACAAAGTTAAAGCTAGCGGCACAAAATATTGCGATCGGCTTGAGACAGATAGACATATATACAGGGCTGAACGTACTGATTTTATTATTAGAGTTACACCGTTACGCTCAAGGGCAAGATGAACTCAAACAAAAAATCATCTTCTATCCATCCGCCCAACCGGACACAGACAATTTTTTCACATCCCAACTGCTGCGGATTATTAATTATAGCGATGCCCTGGAAATTGGCAACTTTAGCAGTATAGTTGGACAATTTCTCAAAGGCGGCAACTTTAGGGGTGCTTACCTCGGCGATGCCAACCTTACCGGGGCAGACTTTAGCGGTGCTGACCTAAGCCTTGCTTATCTCGGCGATGCCAACTTAACTGGCGTAAACTTCAGTGGAGCCAACCTTAGCGGTGCCAACCTCGGCGATGCCAACCTCAGCGGCGCCAACCTCAGCGGTGTTAACCTCAGCAGTGCCGACCTCAGTAGCACCAACCTCAGTGGTGCTAACCTTAGCTGTGCCAACCTTAGCCGCGCCGACCTCAACCGCGCCGACCTTAGCAATACCAACCTTAGCCGCGCCGACCTTAGCCGCGCCGACCTCAACCGCGCTGACCTTAGCAGCACTAACCTCAGCCATGCTGACCTAAGTAACGCTATCCTTTTCGGTGCAAATCTGAGTGAAGCCAATCTTAATAGCGTCAGCCTTAGCCACGCTGACCTTTGCCGCGCCGACCTCAGTGGTGCTGATTTGAGTCACGCCATCCTCAACGGTACTAACCTCAGTGACACAATTCTTTTCAGTACCAACCTCAGCAATGCTATCCTGGTTGCCGCAGACCTCAGCTATGCCAAACTTAACGGTGCCAAACTTAATAATGCCAGACTTAACGGTGCAATGTTCTTAGGTGCCGACCTCAGCGGCGTAGATTTGAGTCGGGTAATTCTCAACGAAGCTGACCTCAGCGGCGTGATTCTCAACGACGCCGACCTCAGTGGCGCTGACCTCACCGACGCTATCCTGTTTGGCACAGATTTCAGCTATGCCAACCTTAACAGTGCTAACCTCAGTGGCAGTAACCTCAGTGGTGCTATCCTCAACGGTGCGGATCTTAGCCATAGCAACCTCAGTTACGCCATTCTCGGTGGTGCAGACCTTAGCGACGCCAATCTAGAAGAGATGATCTGGGGTAAAAAGCAGCAGTGGGAAGGAGTGCGGGGATTAGAAACAGCAGTTAATATACCGGAGGCGTTGAAGGAAGAACTGGGACTGAATTAAGGTGAGGCGAGATTTTATCCTAAACTTTAAAAAGCCAATACATTTATGTATAGGTTTCTCTCCTTAAGTAGAAAGCCCCCAGATAAATCCAGGGGCTTGGGTAATTTTGATTGCGATCGCCTACGGTCGTTACGCGATGTCTACGACGGGCTACGCCTACGCAATCTGCGGTAAATGCACTCTAAAATACTTAATTAATTACGGTGATTATTGTTGTAGTGAACCCTTGTACCTGCCCACAGCAACTTCTCCCGTAGCGTCTGATAGTAGGAATTGTTCTCGCGCAAAATAATAAATTTAGCCCGACACTCTGCCATTCGTACATCAACACGGTGTCCGGGCCAAATTGAAGTTCCCAAAACCCCATCTGTCCACAACTTGGTACTCAAATCGTAATCCCCCAAAGGCCAAATACTCACTACAGAACCAGGGGGTAAAACGAGGGGACGACTAGAAAGGCTCATTGCACAAATAGGAGTAATGGTAAGCGCCTCCATACCATCATGCATAATGGGCCCATTCGCAGAAACGGTGTAACCTGTGGAACCTGTAGGAGTGGAAATAATTAACCCATCCCCGACGTATTGATCGACTACCTCACCATCGATTTCCATTTCCAGAATTGAGGTGATCATTCGGTCAGCGGAGGCGGGTTTGACACAGAATTCATTCAAAGCCAGGTAACGTTCGCTCACTGGTTCTAAATTAGATCCATGACCCTCATACACCGCAGCTTGCAACATCATCCGTCGTTGGATAGCATAGCGATCCTCAAACAGTCGATCCCAAACTTTCTCTGTATCCTGAAACTCTTCCACTGACTCAGTTAAAAACCCCAGATGGCCTCCCACATTCACTCCCAGAATTGGGATACCAGCTGGGGCTAAATGTCTGGCACCAGTTAAAACAGTACCATCGCCACCGAGTACCAAAGCGAGATCGATTGGTTGACCCGCCGAAGCCAAAAAGACTGGATAGGGATTGTCTTTCGGCCCGCTAGGCCCCATCAACACTTGGCAATCGCGGCTTTCTAGTTGTTTAGCACAGATTTCTGCCCATTGTTTACTCCGGGCATCCCGCGCTTTATAAGCAATGATTACCTGCTTGAGTTGCACGCACAATTACCACTTCAGGAGATTAAACTGCTCCATATCGACGGTATCGCGGTTGCGATAAATGGCCAGCACGATCGCTAAACCCACCGCCGCCTCGGCTGCGGCCACGGTAATCACAAATACTGTGAAAACCTGACCCTTAATTAATGTTGAGTCGAGGAAGTTGGAAAATGCCATTAAATTCAGATTAACAGCATTGAGCAGTAATTCAATTGACATCAGTACCCGCACAGCGTTGCGGCTAGTAATTAAACCGTAGATGCCAATGCAGAATAAAGCTGCTGCTAGTAATAAAAAGTACTGGAGTTGCATGAATCTGGGTATCCCTCCTGAAAAAGCTGGCTGTTTATCTGCGATTCCGGTCGCAAATATTATTCTTTTGTTTCGCTGGTTGTTGATACTAGTTCTCTGGGGCGTTCTTGTAAAGTCAAAACAGTTTGCCCCACATTGGATCGTGTCAGTTGATCTGGCAAATACTCACGACGTGCCAAAATAATTGCTCCTACCATCGCGATCAGCAGCAAAATGGAAGCTAATTCAAAAGGTAGTAAAAAGTCAGTGAAGAAATGTTCGCCAATCAAAACTATAGAACTTTCACCACCGGCTACAGGAGCGGTTGAATACGCCCAAGGAGTAGCCAGTACCATCGTACTTAAAAGACCAAACAATCCTACACTGACTACACCCGTCAGTACTTTCCGCACCCAAGAGTTAGGAAATGCTACAAAATCTTGCCGCTTGTTCACCAACATAATGGCAAACAAAATCAGCACGTTAACCGCCCCAACGTAAATTAGTATTTGTGCAGCTGCAACAAAATCAGCATTTAGCAACAGGTAGATTCCCGCTATGCTGATGAACACACCCCCCAGCAAAAAGGCAGAATAGACGATGTTGGAAAACAGCACCACACCAATGGCTGCCCCAATCATCATCACGCCCAGTATGCCAAGTGATACTAACTGTACTCCTTCTGCTAGATTCACTGTTTTTTGTCCTTAGTCAATTGTCATTGGTCATTAGTCATTGGTCATTGGTCATTAGGAAAGGATAATGGACAAATGACAAATGACATTTATTTTTCTGTTTGTTCTACCAAGTCTTCTGGACGCGCACCTGCACGTGGCGCATCTGCGGGTAGTCCGTGAGGTTCGAGGACGCCTTTAGGTAGGTAAACTAGTTCGCGTAGTGGTGTCACCATTGGGTCATCTGTTACTTTATACGGCAGACGACCTAGCGCCACGCTGTCATAATTCAATTCATGGCGATCGTAAGTGGAAAGCTCATATTCTTCTGTCATAGATAGACAGTTAGTGGGGCAAAATTCCACACAATTACCGCAAAAGATACAAACTCCAAAGTCAATGCTGTAGTGGTTGAGTTTTTTCTTTTTGCTGGCTTTGTCGAATTCCCAATCGACTACAGGCAGGTTAATTGGACAAACGCGAACGCAAACTTCGCAAGCGATGCACTTATCAAATTCAAAGTGAATCCTACCGCGAAACCGTTCGCCAGGAATTAGTTTCTCGTAAGGGTACTGTACAGTAATTGGACGCCGCCGCATGTGGTCGAAGGTGACAGAAAGACCCTGACCAATGTAACGCGCAGCTTGTACCGTTTCTTTGGCGTAATCACCAACTTGTTTTAGGAACTTTAGCATTTTGTGTCTCTCTCTTCAGGTGATAAAAGTTAGGAGTGAGGAGTGAGGAGTTAGGAGTGAGGAGCTAGGAGTGAGGAATGAGGAGTTAATTAAAAACTCATAACTCATAACTCATAACTCATAACTCATAACTTATAACTCCTAACTCTCTCATTACCCGCCGAAGGCGAAGGGAAAGGCTAGTTTCAAGGCGGCAGTTAATAGGAGATTAACCAAACCAACTGGTAACAAAAACTTCCATCCTAAATCTAACAGTTGGTCAATCCGTACCCGTGGCACTGTCCAGCGCAACAGGATGGCGACAAACACTAGTAAATAGGCTTTGAACACGGTCATGGTGATACCCAAAGCCGCAGTTACTATCTGGAACACGGGATTTAATTCACTGACTCCCAGCCAACCAGCGATGAGGTTGAGGGGAATAGGAAAGTCCCAACCGCCCAGGTAGAGAATTGCTACTAGTAAGGAAGAAAGGATCAAGTTAACGTATGAACCCAGGTAGAACAGACCAAATTTCATGCCTGAGTATTCAGTCTGATAGCCGGCGACGATTTCTTCTTCCGCTTCGGGTAAGTCAAAGGGTAATCGTTCGCATTCAGCGAGGGCAGCTATCCAAAAGATCAGAAAACCAATTGGTTGTCGCCAAATGTTCCAGCCCAGAATGCCATAGCCAGACTGCTGATTGACAATATCAACGGTGTCGAGGCTATTAGACATCATAGCGATCGCTAACACTGCCAGCGCCAAAGGAATTTCATAACTAATAGATTGTGCTGCTGCCCGCAAGCCCCCTAAGAGGGAGTATTTGTTATTAGATGCATAGCCAGCCATCAGCAAGCCAATGGGTTGAATGCTTGACAAGGCAATCCACAAGAATACACCCATGCCCACATTGCTAATTACGATATTCTGTCCAAAGGGCACAATCAGGAACGACAGAAATACCGGAATTACAACAATAATGGGGCCAAGGGTAAACAGCCAGGGGTCAGACTTGGCTGGTACTATATCTTCTTTAAATACCAGCTTCAGACCATCCGCTACAGGCACTAGCAACCCAAAAGGCCCCTGGTATTCTGGCCCAATTCGCTGCTGTGCGGAGGCAGAAATTTTCCGTTCTAACCAAGTAGCAACTAATACCCCCACTGTTGCCCCAATCAGCATCAGTATCATTGGCAGCGGCATCCAAATCGCTTTGGCTGTTCCTGCTGGTATACCTAAATCCCGGAGGGATTCAATAAAAGTTCCTTGGAGGTCAATTCCTGAATTCATGTTTCCGCTCTTTAAGACATCGAGTCATGGTGAATTACAACTATTAGTTAAATTAATACCTGTAAATTCACCCATTTATAATTTTTGCTGTGATGACGTCCGATTGAAGATTTGTTGCCAATTCCCATGCCTAGTATATCGTTGGATGGTTTGACCACCCTGAAGCGAGATGAGAATTCTACTTATGGTTGGCATTGAGATTGGCTATTGAGGGATGGGGGATCAGGGGAGCAAGGGAGCAAGGGAGCAAGGGAGCAAGAGACCAGGGGGGCAGGGGAGCAGGGGAGCAGGGGAGCAGAGGAGAAGTTGTAGTAAGTCTTTCCCCTCTGCCCCTCTGCCTCTTATACCCAATGCGCAATGCCCAATGCCCCTGCCCAATCCCCTGTTAGCGTTGGTCAATTGGGGTATAAGTAACTTCGTGCAGACCGTTATAAACCTGGGTAGGACGGAAAATCCGGTTTTCTGCTAGTTGTTCTTTCCAGTGGGCTAACCAACCGGCAACACGGGCGATCGCAAATATTGGCGTAAACAAGTCTGTAGGAATACCCATCTTCCTATACACTAAACCAGAGTAAAAGTCAATATTTGGATAGATCCCTTTACTACCGAGTTTTTCCTCTACCACTCGTTCCATTTCTTGAGCAATGTCATAGAACTTGTCATAGCCAAACTTCTCAAACAGTTGTTCTGCTAGACCTTGTAAAATTATGGCTCGTGGGTCTTTTACTTTATACACACGATGTCCAAAGCCCATAATCTTAGATTTAGTTTGCAGACAATTCTCTATGTAGGGACGGACATTTTCCACAGAGCCAATTTTTTCCAACATCTGAATTACTTCTTCATTGGCTCCACCATGCAGGGGCCCGCCCAAAGTTCCTACAGCACTAGCAACCACAGCATAAGGATCGGTCAAGGTGGAAGCTGTCACCCTGGCACTGAAGGTAGAAGCATTCATTGTATGCTCGACTTGAAGTATCAAGCAGATATCAAAAATCCGCGCCATTAGAGGATCGGGTTCTTGCTCATTGAGCATGTATAGAAAGTTGGCCGAATAGTCTAAATCATCACGGGGACGCACCGGGTCATTGCCTTTTCGCATCAGTTGGAAGGCCGCCACCATCGTCGGAATAGTTGCTATCAGCCGTACTACTGAATCTCGAATATAGGCAGGATTATGTAAATCCCGGAGCGAATAAAACAAACCTAAAGCCGCAGCAGAGGCTTGCAAGGCATCCATTGGGTGGCCGCTTTCTGGAAAGCATTTCATCATGTCCCGAATGCGGTATTTTATCCGCCGGTGGTAACGAACTTCATGCTCAAATGTTTCCAGTTCTTCCTTGCTTGGCAGTTTATCCCAGATTAAAAGATAAGCAGTTTCTAAGAAAGTACTTTTTTCTGCTAATTCCTCAATCCTAATGCCACGATATTCTAGTATTCCTTTTTGCCCATCAACATAGCTGATACTTGATTGGGCGGCGGGAATGCCTTCTAAACCAGGCTTGTATTCGCACACCATCATGGCAACACCATTCGCTTTGTGAAATATCTGATCAAGCTAACTTACCAGAAATTTATTGTCGCCATAACAGTAGCCGTTCTAACAACAATCGAAAATGTTGAAAAACTGTTATAGCAGGTACTTGGGTGGTGTCAACCAAAACATCTGACTCCGACCCAAAGGAGAACCTGTTTCTGGTAGTTTTATCCCAATCATACCTGCTTTTTTCAAGACTAAGCTTGCTTTGACTTCTCCCCACAGGAGAATTTCTGCCCAACTGGTCAAATCAGGTTCGTGTCCAACCAGTGCCAGTTGGGTATTTTGGGAATAATTTCTTGGTTCTAACCAGTCTTTTAGCCAACTAGAAATTTGACCATCGTGGGCGAGGTAGCTAGATTCCTCTAACTGGGAGCTTAGTTTTTCTGCTATCAGGATTTCAGCCGTTTGGCGGGCCCGCACTAAGGGACTGGTGAGAATTAAATCAAAGTTTAAACCTAATTTAACAAGTTTCTGGGCAACTTTCTCAGTTTTTTGCCTTCCTTCTTTGGTAAGGCTGCGCTCCTCATCCTTGATGCCTAATCCCTTGTCTTCGGCGATGCCATGACGAATTAAATATAGTTCCATACTTTTAATTTTATTAGCGTAGCCCGTGCTGAGTTAGGAGTTATGTTTGGTGTGACTTAACCTATCCTAATCTTAATCATTATTACGTATTCATTGATCTGCCATCTGTCCGGTACAGTGCGGCGTTAGATATTCTAAGTGTTATGGATATGGCAATAGGTTTAAACCTTGAATAAATCTGTAATCCCGTTGGTTTTTTGTAATAAATGGGTAATTCCACACTATTGCTGTAGCTGCAATGAGACTATCAGGAATGAGCAAACCATGACTGAGCCGATAAGACCGCAATAAATCAACTGCTGTGTCAGATACAGCCTGGTCAATCTTAATGATGTAAAACTGCTTGAGGAAATTTTCTAGTGTTTGTAATTCTACTTTGTTACGACAACCAACCATTAGTTCCATTTGTGTGATTATGCTAATTGCCAAGCCAGAACTAGCTTTCAGATTTTGCAAACACTTTACTGCTTCAATAACACCGCAACCTGCATCAATTAGAATATCAGTATCAACTATCGTTGAGTTAGTCATGTGACCTTGACCACTCATTTTCTCGAACACCGCGCACCCAAGCAGTGCTATCAGCTAAATCTTGGCGATCGCTCCACATCCCAATAAAGCTATCATTTATCAAGTCAAAATCTGGCGACTGAGAGGCCAATTCAACTACTACATATTTTTGTCGCAAAAAAGCAATAAAGTCCATGAGTTGACGCTGTGCTTCAGGAGGAAGGGATAAAAACTCATTCAACAATTCTTGCTGTGTCATTCTTATGCCTTGAAAAATTTGAAGGTGATAACTATAAAATATTTTGACACCATTTACACTGCTGAAACCTCTGTTTCAAAAATTGTTGGCTGGGACGGCAGATTTCATCTTTTGGAACCTGTAGCTTTATTCCCTGAATTGTTCGATACTCAGTGGTTTGGAGAATAGGGGAAATATACACCATCATTGTTGTTGGATTAATGGCAATGAGGTTTAAGTCAAATAAGGTATGCAAATCAGCACGTAATAACAAACCATTTGACGGATGATTATTTTCAGTTTCAATGTAGGGAGTAATGTGGGCAGCTTCAAGTGCAGCCTCAGCATCAAAATTTGTAATTGCACATTTGTAAGAATATGCTTTCAGCAAAGACTGACGAAACTGTGATTGCCCTTGTCTCCTAACTATTGATACAGCAATTTTTTGACGAGCCTCAGCATCACTTGTACAAGTGAAGAAGTTTTCCTTATCAAGCTCTTCTATTGCGGGCAATAGTTCATTCGTCTCCGGCAATAGCTCCGAATCAATCGGCAGTATTTTAGGCTTCGGTTCTATCGGTGGTTCTGGAGGCTTCAGCATTTTGTCAATCTTCTCCAAAATTGATTTACAAGAACTTATTCTATTAATTGCTTTGACATATTTTGGATCAACTTCCAAGGCTAATTTATAAGCATCTATTGCAGCTTTATACTCCTTTTTTTGCTTAAAATCCTCTCCTTGCTCAAAGAAAATGTCAACAAGTCTACGTCTTCGTCTTTGCCTTTGTTGTATTAGGGAATGCTTCTCCCATTCTGAATCTAAAAATGGAGCAGCTTTACTATTGAATCTACAACCGCCACCTCCAAAATTAAAATTTATACCTTGAAATTGAGGTAATCTTCTTAAATTCCTTTGTTCCAGAGGGAAATCAAAATCAACAACTGAATCTATTTGAATGTAAACGAAAAAACATCCAGCATTATCGGATATGTACGCTTCACTTAAATCTGAATATTTTTTGCTATCTAAAACCTTTAGTTGATAATCTTTTGGTGCTGCAATAATATGACCAGCAGCAATAAAGCCACTAGGTTCATTGCCAGTATTTCCGCTTCTCTGAAAGTAGGCTCTATCTCCAACCTGTATGAATCTAGAATTCGAGCAACTCCAGAATGTTTCGTAGTATTCTCCTGATGAAATTTCTGACTTTATAAAGCCAGGAAGTTTACTATTTTTAATGATTCCTTGTCCACTGTTATATTTTGCTTCACCGTTGCAAAGAAAAATTATAGTTTCCATCATAAATAAAATTGACCGCTCATGATTATCATGATGCTAGCCATTTATCATACTAAATTTAAGCCGTATTTTTACTTAATTTAGACTATGAGTAGCGCTTGTTAGAGGGTAAATAACTTTACGATTATTCGTCAGCATTAGGATAAAAGTCTAAGTCTAAAATCTCATCGACAGAAAACATACAAGCGATCGCAAAAGCTCTGCTGTCTTCTCTGCCCACGCACAAAAATCTTGCTCATACAGAGTTTGTAACATTTGCAGTTCTGTAGAGTTCATGGCATTCTTCCTTTACAAATCACATTAGGCACGAACTAAATCCTTAATCAGTTCAGCCTCAGTGAGTTTGAAGGTGCTGATGTCATATTTTGCAAGTTGTGAAAGGAATACAACTTTGGGAATACCCGCTAAATTAGCTGCTGCTCCTGAAGAGAGTTTGCCAAGTTCGTATAACTTCATAGCAGCAGCCAGAAGAACTTCACCTTGTAACTGTTCTGGTTTTACATTGAGAGCCAATACAGTTTCTTCTGGAATAGTCAAAGTGAGTTGGTACATGATAATATATGCGCTGCTTTGTTTAGGATCATAATAACGCGCTCATATAACCAAACACTTTGACTCCAGCATGAGTTACGAGTTTGCCTTATCCTCTGCCTCTACTCCGACTGAATCGGGTTATCTCTGGGATTAACTAATCTCAGCAGTTTTTGCTTAATTTGAGCGTCGAATACGTCCCATTTCATTTTCGCATAAGCGGAATTTTCGTTACTGCCAGATAAGAAGCCCATCGGGATTTCAAAGCCGCCTGCGCTTGTCCTTCCACCACCGAAAAAGCGCCCTGTGCTATCTTGACCAAAGGCTTCTTTGATGAATTCATCGGGGTCAAGCGTGAGTTTGCTGGTTCTCAGGGAGCCGATGACTATTTCCAGTTCATCGTCTTCATCGTGAACAATGCCGTAAACTACGGCGGTATGAACGTTTTCTTCGGTGACGAGAAAATCAGCCGCTTGGGGGATGGCATCACGGTCTTCGTAGCGTAGATAACCAACACCGGCAATGGAAAAGTTATTTTGGACGATACGGTTTTTCAGCGATCGCTCGATCACATCCATTACCCGCTTGGAACGGTTGGCCTGTAAAATGGCATTCAGCAGTTGAGCGTCATAAAATCGGCTTAAATACGCCGCTGCCATAAAGTCTTCTTCTTGCGCTTGCATGAGCCGATTTGTATCCGATCGCAAGCCATGCATCAAGGCAGTGGCGCATTTGACGTGTTGATTTATGCTGCTATCTAATGCTAATAATCCTGTTTGGAGGTATTGAGTAAAAATTGTTGCCGTCGCTCTGACATAAGGACGAATATCCTCAAATTCTGATTGCAAATCGCCTTGGATACTGTGATGGTCGATGAGTACCACTAAAGGAATTCCAGCCTGCTGCACCGATGACAGTAGTTGGGAAGTGGTTCCCTGGTTGTCAATTAACACAAAACCTTGATAAGATGACAAATCTTTTGTTTTCAAGGTTTGGGTTGTCCAGCGTTGGATAGGTAAATTAGTCAGCCTTACCAAGGCAATATTTTCTTGATGGCTCAATGCGCCAGCATAAATGATTTCACATTTGATATCATATTGCTGGGCAATTAACTGGTAAGCCCAGGCACAGGAAAGGGCATCAGGGTCAGGAAAATCTTGCAGAATTACCAGTTGGCGATCGTGTCGGTGTGCCAATAGGGTTTTTTGCAGTTCTTCTGACTTTTGTTGTGCCAGAGAATTACCACGGTGACTGAGATATATAGCCCCATCACCTACCGATGGCGGTAATGACGGGCTTTTAAATGCAACTTCCACTGGCGCTTTCTCGATTTCAGGTTCCTCTGGGTTTGGCTCTGTGGTCAATGACAAACTCTCAAACTGAGTAACGGGAGAATTAAAGTACATAGGGAACTTTTTTAAAGTGTGAGGCTCCTTTAATTCAGAAATACTACGAGCAGCAATTCCCTGAATTTAGCCACATTAATTACGATCTTCGCAAAAATATCAAGACATTGCACTATACATCTAAGTATATTTCTTGCCAGTAACAGCGCTCAACAATCAACTAACTTCCACTAAAGGGCATACAGCAAGGAAGTTTAGGATATCGGGCTGTATCTGGCAGCATAAATATGTTTTAGGAGTTTTGTTCTCTCTCGTAAATTGAATTAAACGGATTTTTATCTAACTTAGGGTATACTTTCTATCTTATACTTTAGGATTAGTCCTTGATATTTGAAATATTCTTATGCTTAATATCTCATTATTGTGACTATTGAGCAATTAACAATTATTTTTGATGAACAATGCGTGTTTCCTATCCCCTTTGAAAATTCTGAAAATTTAGAGTCAAGTCCAATGGAAAAGGGCAAAATACAGGGGGAGTAAAGAGCAAAAGGGAAACTCTATATACATACAACAAATTTAAAAGCTTGATAGTTGATCAATCGCTTTCGTTGCAAGCCATATAGCCACCAATTTTTTAACACTCCATAACTAAAGTTATTGGCTATTTCCCAAAGAAAGAGGGTATTTCTACTTTCTCCTTTGCTCCTCTGATTTTTGGCTCAAAGACCTATAACATACTTTTGCCACTCTGTATGCAGTCCACTCTTAAGATGTTTGCTAACCTCGAAATAGAGACTGCTATAAGGTTGGCGCGGGGGATGACGCAAAGGCATGTGAGCTTCGTGGGGAGTCCGACTGCCTTTTTTGACATTGCAACGGACACAAGCGGTAACAATATTCTCCCAAGTATCGCCTCCGCCGCGCGATCGCGGTATTACATGGTCTAGTGTCAATTCATCCCCTGTGTAACCACAGTATTGACAGGCATGACCATCACGGTGCAATATATTTCGGCGAGTTAGAGGGATTTCTTTATAAGGAACGCGTACATAGTGACGCAACCGGATTACGGTCGGCAACGGGAAATCCGTGTACAGAAATTTACCGTTGTGTTCCACGCGTTCTGCTTTGCCCTTGATTAAAAGAACTACAGCACGACGCCAACTCGTTATATTGAGAGGTTCGTAAGAGGCGTTTAAGACTAAAACCTTCCCCATTATTTGCGCTCAGGGTATGAGTTTTACAATATATTAACACAAATACACCCTGCTAGGGAGATGAGAAGAAATTATACTTTCGGGAGAATTTGGAAATTGAGTTAGGAGTGAGGAGTTAGGAGTTAGGAGTTATGAAGTCAAATTTATCACTTGATTAAAATCATTACTTAGACTGACGCAATCGCGCAGCGTCTCGTAGAGAAGAAAGGAGTGAAAAATCGAGCCGTAAGATTTACTTCTAACTCCTAACTCCTAACTCCTAACTCATAACTCATAACTTTTACTTGAGCGCCGTAACATCTTGTATCAATTCCAATCTGAAGGTTAAACTTCCTATTTAATCTGATCTCGCTTTTAGGAGCGTGTATAGATAGATAATTTGCAAGTTTAGCCGTAGCGGGATAGGAGTCAGTACAAATGTTAAGTCGCAAACAAATCCCTGGTATAGTTCCTAATCAGCAGTGCGATACCTACGCGTGGTTTTCGCAACGAGCTTGGGTAGAAATTGATTTAGAGGCGTTGTCGTACAATGTAAAGCAATTGGTGCAGTTTTTATCGCCGCGTACCCAGTTAATGGCAGTAGTAAAAGCTGATGCTTATGGACATGGAGCGGTGACAGTCGCCCAAATCGCCATCCAATCGGGAGCTAGTTGCTTGGGAGTGGCTACAGTTCCAGAAGCTATTCAATTGCGAGAAGGCGGGATTCAAGCGCCCATTTTGATTTTAGGGGCAACTCATACACTAGAACAGAT
Source organism: Nostoc sp. PCC 9305 (assembly GCF_963920915.1). NCBI lineage: Bacteria > Bacillati > Cyanobacteriota > Cyanophyceae > Nostocales > Nostocaceae > Nostoc > Nostoc sp. PCC 9305. The sequence continues at coordinate 14,592 of NZ_CAWUDN010000070.1, read as the reverse complement.
TCATGCGATCGCTCAATGGAAACTTCAGCCCACACTCTGTAGCCCTAAACAAGCTTTAGTCTTTTCCGATATTCTGGAATCCATGAATCATGGTTCTCCAGTGCCCGTACACATCAAATTAGACACGGGAATGTCGAGGTTGGGAACTGATTGGCGGCAAGCAGGTGAATTTGTGCAATTAGTGCAGCGATTACCACATCTATCTATTGCCAGTATTTATTCTCATTTGGCGACAGCAGACGATCTTGATACCACGGCAATGGAAGAACAGCATAAACGATTTGAAGATGCGATCGCTCAAATCAAAGCAATGGGAATTGAACCGCCTTGCTTGCACTTGGCAAACTCAGCCGCCGCACTCACAAATCCGTCATTGCACTACGACATGGTGCGTGTAGGTTTAGCCGTTTACGGACTTTATCCAGCAACCCATTTACAAAATGCGATCGATATCAAGCCCGTTTTGCAACTTAAAGCAAGAGTTACTCAAGTTAAAACAATTGCCGCAGGAACCGCTGTTAGCTACGGGCATAAATTTATTGCCCCGCGTGAACTTCGCCTCGCCGTCGTGGGAATTGGCTATGCTGACGGCGTTCCTCGCAGTCTTTCCAACAAAATGCAGGTATTAATTCGCGGTCAGCGCGTGTCGCAAATTGGGACAATTACAATGGATCAGTTGATGCTGGATGTAAGTGCCATACCCAATATCCAAGAAGGAGAAGTAGTCACCTTATTGGGAGAACAGGGAAAAGAAGAAATTTCAGCGGACGACTGGGCAAAACAATTAAACACTATTTCTTGGGAAATTCTCTGTGGATTCAAGCATCGTTTGCCTCGTGTTGCAGTCATGTAATTGGGCATGGAGAAGAGGCAGAGGGGCAGGGAGCAGGGAGCAGAGGGGAAAGATGTAATTTTGTATTCTTCCCATTGCCCCAGTAAGAATTTCTTTTTAATCTACCTCTGCCTCCCCTGCTCCCTTGCTCGCTGCTCCCCTGCTTCTTTCCCATTCCCTATTCCCAAAAATAATTTCTTATGCTACGATAATAAACTGATGCGGATGTGGCGAAATTGGCAGACGCGCTAGATTTAGGTTCTAGTTCCGAAAGGAGTGAAGGTTCAAGTCCTTTCATCCGCACTTTTGATAAATTAAATTGCTTTATCTAGGCTGGTACTTATACTTGAGTTAAAAGTTCAAGAATAGTTACCAGCCTGTTTAAATATTGCTTAAATAAAAATATGTTTCGCCAACATAGCTTCAAATACAAGAGGATATTTGAAAATTTGTTTGTGGTAGAATGCGTCTGTGAACAAGGTGGGGAAAGACTTTTAGCTTTATAAGTCTGTTCTTCAGATGATAGTAAATGTGTAAAAGTACATAATTCCTAGTGGATTTAATAACCTACAATTTTCGTAGGTAGGATGTGTTGGGGACATAATGTAGCATTCCAAGTACTTTCAGTACCCTAATCTTGGCGGTAAAAGACTCTGCAAAAAATAAGTTTTGCATTCTGTTTTATCTAAGTTCTTAAATTCAAATAACAAAAAATACATTTATTGCTTTCAATAAATAAGTATTGTTACTGTGGTCAACTTGAAGTTATTCGATGCAAAGTGGCTTCATTCAGTCCTTACTTGTTTAAAAAATAGATTTCATTTAAGTGTAAATACAGAAGTTCAAAGATATTACCATCAATAAAATCAGTATTATTTCTGTGGTCAGATTGGGGTTACTCAATGGAAAGTGGCTTCATCTAGTCTTGACATTTTTATGTCTTGTTTCTCGAAAGATGTTGAGAAATCTCAGTAACACTAAGTAGATTAATCGTAATTTACGAATTTACTAAGATTTGCTCATCTGAAAATAACGCTACTCTCGTTGAGTTTCACCACAAACCTAGATGTAAACAGATGTACTTTAAAATACAAAAGTTTAATGTTTTTTACTTGATTTTTATTGTGGAATAACTCTACACGAATTTAGCTTACACGTATCGAATTTTAGCTGAAGTAAAAGCAAAATGAGCACAACTCCTATAGGTAGCTACAGGTTGTTCCAGAAACTACATCCGCTATCTCTGTTGGCACAATTAACAAGTCGGCGTGCTACGGGTTGCCTAAGCGTATTTACCGGGATAGTTTCTTGGTCAATCTATCTAGAGGACGGTAAACTTACTTATGCCTCCTATTCAGATAAACTATTTGAGCGCCTTGACAGTCACTTACGGCGCTTGAGTCAGCAAATTCCTGCTCTCAACAGCGCCACTCGCGTACAGATGCGGCTGATGTTTGAGACAAAGAATGAACATCAATCAATACCAAATGCAGATTACCAAGCTATTTGTTGGTTAGTAAATCAGGACTATATTACCTCTGTGCAAGCAGGAAGCCTGATAGACGAATTGGCAAAAGAAGTAATGGAATCATTCCTGTGTTTAAAAGAAGGTAGCTATGAATTCAGTCCAGAAAGCTCTTTGGGCGAACAACCAAAGTTCTGTCACCTGGATTTAAGGTTGCTTGTTGAACACTGTCAAAAGCAATTACGAAATCGGCAAAATATTCAGTCATCAATACCGGCTGGCGGGAGTTCCCAAATATTTTCTACAACACAATCGTCTCAAGTTCAGCCACAGCTGCAAATAAAGCTTGGGCAAAAATTGCCAATACCAATCAATTTTGATATTCCTGAGAATAATAAAAATACTCAGCCACCTGTTGGCAAAAAACTATATACAATTGCCTGCATTGATGATAGCCAAACAGTTTTGAATTCTATCAAACATTTTTTGGATGAAAATACATTTTCAGTTGTAACAATCAACGATCCGGTAAAAGCTTTAATGCAAATTCTACGGAGTAAGCCCGATTTGATTTTGCTAGATGTTGAAATGCCAAGTTTAGATGGCTATGAACTATGTTCCTTATTACGTAAACATTCAGCTTTTAAAAATACACCGATCGTTATGGTGACTGGTAGAACAGGGTTTATCGACAGGGCAAAGGCTAAAATAGTCAGATCGTCAGGATATTTGACCAAGCCTTTTACACAATCAGAATTGCTAAAAATGGTTTTTAAGCATCTTGGTTAATTTAGGAGTCAGAATTCAGAATTCAGGAGTCAGAATTCAGGAGTTAAAATAAATGAGACAGCCAGCGAAGACATTTCAAGATTTGATAGTTTGGCAGAAAGCACATCAATTTATTTTATTAGTGTACCCATTTACTGCTCAATTTCCTAAATCAGAAATATATGGGCTTACCTCTCAATTTAGACGGGCAGCAATTTCTATACCAGCAAATATAGCGGAAGGATTTAAGAAAAAAGGTTTAGCAGATAAAGTACGTTTTTTAAATATTGCACAAGGTTCTTTGGAAGAATGCCGTTATTATATAATTCTTTCAAATGACTTAGAGTATGGTGATATTTCAGGATTAAAACTCCAAATAGAGGAAGTTAGTAAACTACTAACAAGCTATGCTAATTCCATTCTGAATTCTGATTCCTGACTCCTGAATTCTAATAAAAAATCTAATATGTTTAATTTATTTTTTTAGGAGATTTAATAGTGAGCCTGACTTTGCTTGGCACAATTTTGATTGTAGAAGATTCTCCCAGTGAATTGGAATTAATGAGCCATTATCTCAAAGAGAGTGGTTACAACGTAATTAAAGCAAGTGGTGCAAAAGAGGGTTTAGAAAAAGCTGTGTTAGAAAAACCAGATGCGATCGTTACTGATGTAGTAATGCCAGAAATGAGCGGATTTGAATTGTGTCGTTCTCTGAGAAGAAATCCAATTACTGCAAAAGTGCCAATTGTGGTTTGTAGTTCTAAAAATCAAGAAATTGACCGTTTGTGGGCAATGAGACAAGGTGCAGATGCCTATATAACTAAACCTTACACCCGCGAACATCTCCTACGTACTATTAAATCAGTGGTAATTTGAATCAATGACTAGTACAAACATTACTCTTTCTTCAAAACCAATCCCGAATAATTTAGCAGATAGTTATCTGAAGTTTCAGCTAAATCAACAAACTACTGCTGTTTTATCAATGAGGCATACGCAAGAAGCAATTCTTGTGCCTGTTGAATCTATTACGTCAATACCTAATATGCCATCCTGCATATTAGGATTAATGAATTGGCGGAGTCGGATAATTTGGGTAGTTGATTTACCAAGAATGCTCAATTTAGAATCCCTAGATTATCGACTGCGACAATACAATGTGATCGTTATCCAAGTGGAATCATTGGTGTTGGGATTAGTTGTACAAGAAATAAAAGGTACAACCAAGTTCATAGTTGATGATATTCATTCTCCTATAGGACAAGTGACATCCAGTTTAGTTCCTTATTTATGTGGGTGCGTTGTGCAACAGGAAGAAATATTACTGGTATTAGATGCACAGGCAATTGTCCAGTCTTCTATTCTCCGCAGTGATTAGGGTTTACTACTAAAAAAGCTTTTTAGTGTTCTTATTCACATATTTAGGAGAAATACTTTTATGTTTAATAAAACCAACACGAATCAAGGTAATAGCGCTCAAAATCGAGCATCACTGATTTCATCTCAAAAAGCTATTGGTACTGTAGTAAAGCTACCAACTAAGCTGACTAATGAAAGTGCTAATAGTTCTTCTTGGAATCAGGGAATTGCCTATTTTACAAGGCTGGGATTGGTTAAGAAAGCAACTATTTTAGCGATCGCAATCGGTACAATACCAGTTTTGGGCATCGGTGCGATCGCTTTTGGTTTTGCCAACAAATCCATTACTAAGCAAATTACCCAATCTCAACAAGCCGAAGCCACTGGCTTAAGTGATAAAGTTAACCGCTTTATGCTGGGACGCTACGGTGATATTCAGGTAATATCAAACTTGCTATTTTTAACAAATTCTCAAGCTAGTATTAGTACTCAGGAGAAGCAAGCAGTCTTAGATCGGGTTGTCGAAGCCTACAAAGCTTATGACAGTATTGCTGTTTTCGATCGCCAAGGTAACTTGATTGTCCAGTCCACAGGCGAACCCCTGGAAAATCAAAAAGACCGCACCTATTTTCAAGATGCTTTACAAAAAGAGACTCCTGTCATCAGCAAACCGGAAGCAGCAAAAAATACTGGTGTCGTGAGTATTTATCTCGCTGCACCTGTGAAAGAGACAAGAACGGGTCAAACTATTGGCGTGGTACAAGCACGTATGCCCGTAAAATCTTTAGAGGAAGTTACCAAAAACTACGCAGCCAACGGACAACAATACTATTTGCTCGATGCTTCAGGAACGGTTTTCTTGAGTCCCCAAAAGGAATTATTGGGGAAAGAGGCTAAGGGAGAGTATTCTAATTTACCTAAACTGCTAGCAGCTAAAAAGGTAAATAGTTTTATAGAAGTTTCCAAAACTGACAAAAAACAAGAACTAGTTAGCTATGTACCAGCTAGTACGATAGATGGTTTACCTGATTTAAACTGGCAGGTACTTTTAGCTACAGACACCGCATCTGTATTTGAGCCGCAAAGACAATTGTTGTGGATTATAGCCATCGGTACAGCACTGACAGCATTGATTGTAGGTGCGATCGCATCTCGGTTAGCTAAACTGACTACACAGCCAATTCTTAATGCAACTGCGGCATTAGCAAAGTTAGGTCAAGGTAAATTTAATACCCGTCTGGAAATTGAAAGAGAAGACGAATTAGGGGTATTGAGTGCAAATATCAACCTAATGGCTGAACAATTGCAGGTCTTAGTTAAAGAACAGCAACAGGAAGTAGACGTTGAAGGGGCAAAATTACTAGCAGATATTACCCTACGGATTCGGAAAGTTCTTAAAACTGAAGATATTTATCACGCAGCAGTCAAAGAAGTTCAGCAAATCCTCAAAACAGACCGGGTAATCATTTATAGTCTGAATCCAGGTACTTTGACTGGCGTTGTCGTTGCGGAATCAGTAACAGGTAATTGGCCGGAAATGTTAGGAGTGCAAATTGATGACCCCTATTTTCGAGAACGTTATCTAGAAAGCGATCGCGATGGAGAGGTGCAAGCGGTTGCCAATATTCATCAAGACCAAAGCCTGAAAAATGCCGACAGTTACATCCAACTGTTGGAAAAATTTGCTGTCAAAGGTCATTTAATCGTACCGATTCTTGCCCAAGAAAAACTTTTAGGCTTATTAATTGCTCATCATTGCGAAACTCTTCGTGTTTGGGAACAGCCGGAAATTGACTTGTTTCAACAAATAGCAACTCAAGTCGGCTATGCCTTAGAACAAGCCAAATTATTAGAAGAGATAGAAAAAGTCAGAAATGTAACTGTAAGTGCTTCAGACGAAACACTACAACAACAACTTTTACAACTACTCAACGACGTAGAAGGTGCAGCCAGAGGCGATTTGACAGTGCGTGCAGACGTAACTGCTGGGGAAATTGGTACTGTTGCCGACTTCTTCAACTCCATTGTGGAAAGCCTCCGGGATATTGTTACCCAAGTTAAACAAGCTGCAATCCATGTAAATAGCGCCATTGGCTCTAACGAAGGAGCCATCCGCCACCTAGCAGAAGAAGCGCTCACCCAAGCTGCCGAAATCAACCGCACCCTTGATGCAGTTGACCAAATGACCCAATCCATGAAAGCTGTAGCCGAAAGTGCCGAAAAAGCTGCCTTCATTGCTAACCATGCTGCTCACACTGCTACTAAGAGCGGACACGCGATGGATTTAACAGTACAAAATATCCTCTCTTTGCGGGAAACTGTGGGTGAAACTGCTAAGAAAGTGAAACGTTTGGGAGAGTCTTCGCAACAAATTTCTCGCGTGGTTTCCTTGATTAACCAAATTGCGATTCAAACTAACTTGCTTGCTATTAATGCCGGCATTGAAGCAGCACGTGCGGGTGAAGAAGGTCAAGGTTTTGCCGTAGTGGCTGAAGAAGTCGGCGAACTAGCAGTCAGGAGTGCCGCAGCAACCCAAGAAATCGAACAAATTGTTGAAAATATCCAACGAGAAACCAGTGAAGTAGTGCAAGCGATGGAAATAGGCACTACCCAAGTGGTAGAAGGTACTCGAATTGTGGAGGAAGCTAAACAAAGTTTGAGTGAAATTTTGGATGTATCTTCTCAAATTGACTCCTTAGTGCAGTCGATTTCCACTGCAACTGCATCTCAGGTTGAAACATCCCAAAGTGTTAGCCAATTGATGAAAGATATCGCTGCTATATCACAACGTACTAGCGATTCTTCCCGCCAAGTTTCTGAATCTCTGCAACAAACTGTGGATATTTCCCAGCAGTTGCAAGAGACTGTCGAGGCTTTCAAAGTTAGTTAAGTTTGTCATTTGTCATTTGTCCTTTGTCTTTTGCGATTTGCTAGTGATGAATGACGAATGACCATGCAAATTTTAGATTTTAGATTTTGGATTGAAATAAAAATCTAAAATCCGCAATCTAAAATCCAAAATTGATTGACCAATGACTAAGGACAAAAACCATGCTACAAGACAAAGAATTAGAAATCCAGATGCAATTTCTGGAAGAAGCAACAGATTACTTAAATACCTTAGAAGGGGTATTGCTGGAAATCGATACTAGTAACCGCATCGATTTGGATAAAATCAATGCTGCACTCCGGGCCACTCATTCTATTAAAGGTGGTGCGGGAATGATGGGATTTAAATCGCTAAGTGATTTATCTCATCGTCTGGAAGATTCCTTTAAAGTTTTAAAAACTAAAAAAAATTCTTTAGAAATTGATACTCAGTTGCAAAGTTTATTGCTATCTGGAGTTGACTGGCTGCGTCAAATTGTCGAATTGCTTGCAGAAGGGAATGTTGTCGAAGATCAGTGGTTAGCAACTTTTTGTTATCCCATCTTCGATGAGTTGCACGATCGCTTGGGCGACCCCACCCCAGAAGATGCCTCAACTATGCTATCCCCAGAGGACGGGCAAGACGTTATCCCTTTGCTATTTGCCACAGAAGTAGAAGAGTGTTTGCAGCGTCTAGAATCTACATTGGCAGATAGCGAACAAGCCGGATTGCCTGAAGAAATCGCAATCCTGGCAGCTGAGTTAGGCGGTTTGGGAGAAATGCTCCAGTTGCCAGCTTTTAGCAAGCTTTGTCAGTCGGTAACGCAGCATTTGGAAACTGTTAGTAGCGAACGCATTCCCGAAATTGCCCAGTTAGCATTGCAAGCATGGCGGCGATCGCAAGCTTTGGTGCTGACGAATCAGCTAGATAACTTGCCTACAGAAATTTATTTGGGTAGTTCTACGCAATCCCTGCCGCTATTACCAGCAGAAGTGATACCACAACTTCTCCCCACAGATGTCCTCGACACAGAAGCAGTGTCAACAGGGGTTTGGCAAGCAGAGATAACTCCAGAAACTTGGGTTAAAGAAGAAGAGTTGGCGCAGCCCACCGCAGGTATCGCAGCCAATTTCACATTTGTAGATGCAGAATTTGCCGACGATGTAAATTCTGTCAATGTAACTGAACACAATACAATATTTGCTAAAGAAGAGAATCCTCCAGATGGCAAATTTAGCGAAGGTAAAGGAGAGCCAGTTGCCGTTGCTAAAGAACGAGGAGAAATCCATGAAAATAGCGTCCGAGTTCCTAGCAAACAGCTAGAGCAAATTAATGATTTATTTGGCGAACTAATTGTTCAGCGAAATGGCTTAAATTCGCAATTAGAAAGATTACGCAAACTCGTTCGTAACCTCAACCAACGAGTCCAAGTTCTCGACCGCGAAAACCAGGAATTACGCATAGTCTCCGACAAAATTTCCACTCAAGCTACCTCACAGTTACAAGCTGAAAATGGCCACCAAGTAGAAGGTACAAATACAGAATTTGATGCCTTAGAAATGGATCGCTATAACGAATTAAACCTGCGATCGCAGGAAGTTATGGAAACCATTGTTCAGGTACAGGAAGTCACAACAGATGTGCAACTCAGTGTAGATGATACAGACCATATTGCTCGTAAACTCAACAAAACATCGAAACAGTTACAGACCAAGCTAAATCACATCCGAATGCGGCCGCTGTCCGATTTAATCGAACGTTTTCCGAGAGCTTTACGCGATTTAAATGTCGAGTATGGTAAAAATGTCCAGTTAAAAATTGAAGGTGGCAATACTTTAATTGAACGCAGCATTTTAGAAGCTTTAAACGAACCTTTAATGCACCTATTAAGGAACGCTTTCGATCATGGTATCGAAGACTCTGCCACGCGTCGCCTTTTAGGAAAACCAGAACAAGGATTAATTGAAATTACAGCTACTCACCGCAGCAATCGCACCATCATTACTATCCGTGATGATGGTTGGGGCATTTCTCTGGAGAAAATTCGCACCCGCGCCCTAGCTATGGGATTAGATGCTTCTCTACTTGCTAATGCTAGTGATGAAGAATTATTATCACTAATTTTTGAACCAGGTTTTACCACCTCCGAACAAGTTACAGCATTATCTGGTCGCGGTGTCGGTATGGATGTGGTTCGCAACAACCTCAAACTAATTCGAGGAGATGTGAAAGTTGATACGGAACCAGGAGTTGGTACTACCTTTACTTTATCACTACCCTTTACACTTTCTGTTGCGCGAGTTCTGCTGGTAGAAATCAATAAAATTCTATTAGCATTTCCCACAGATGTCATTTCAGAAATATCTTTACTCCAAGACGAGCGAGTTTTTGAAATGGCTGGTAGCGAAGTTTTAAATTGGCAAGGAACCATGCTGCCACTGATTCGCTTAACTCGTTATTTAGAGTTTAATTGCCTACGCTACGATAGCGCAGAGTTGGAAATTCCGGCAGCCATTAGTACTAACAGCGTCTTAGTAGTCAAAGGTAATAATCAGCCAGTAGCAATTCAAATAGATCGTTGCTGGGGCGAACAAGAAGTTGCGATTCGCCAAGTTGAAGGAAATATACCTTTACCTGAAGGCTTCAGCAACTGTACAATTCTCGGAGATGGTCGAGTAGTGCCACTAGTTAATGTTAATGAGTTGCTGTATTGGATTGCTACAAATAAAAAGACACCAAGAGGTACTCAATTACCATCAGCAAGGTTAAAAACACCGTTCTTGATATTTGATGAAGAGAAAATGTCAGCAGCATCTATTAAGCAGAAAGGTACAATTTTAATCGTAGATGATTCGATTAATGTACGCCGCTTTTTAGCCCTGACTCTTGAAAAAGGAGGGTATCAAGTAGAGCAAGCTAAAGATGGTCAAGATGCCTTAGAAAAACTCCATAGTGGATTGAAGGTTGAGGCAGTAATTTGCGATATTGAAATGCCTCGCCTTGATGGTTATGGCTTTTTAGGTAAGGTAAATTCAGACGTTGATACAAAAAATATTCCAGTGGCGATGTTGACTTCTCGTAGTAGTAATAAACATCGACAACTAGCTATGCAATTGGGAGCGCGGGCTTACTTTTCTAAACCTTATAACGAGCAAGAGTTATTGCAAACCCTGGAGGAAATAATTCATTCGGTTGCAGAACAGGCAGCTTCTAATTGATAATTAATAATTAGGTTTAATATATTTTTTTATGGTGCGTTATGCCAAAGGCTAACGCACCGTTTGTTTTATAGTGCCTTGGCGATTAGAAATCGCGGCTACACAGACAAAACCCGCACTTCGACTAGGCTCAGTGACCACCTGCGCGGGTTAAAAACTGAGTTATATCAGTAATCGCCTAGCTTTTGCGTCATACTATTTGTGTCAATTGAAATAATTTCTACATAAACTCAATTTGTAGTAAATTTATGGTAACTGTAACACTGACGGCTGTTGCTACTGCGATCGCAACTACACTTTGGACTAAAACACAGGAGAAAATTGGCGAAAACATTGGTGATGCTACATGGGCACTAGGTGGCAAGTTAATCGGATTACTCCGCCAGAAGAATAAATCGCCATTACTCACCAATGCTGTAGACGGAAATGAACCGCAGCGTTTAGATTATGGTCAAGCAGTGCTAGAACTGAAAGCAGCAGCAGACACAGACTCAGAAATTGCTCAAGCAGTTGTGGAAGTGGAAGCAGCAGCAAAAGCAGAACCAAAACTCACTCAAAAAATTCAAGAAATCGAAAATACCCTCAAGTCTCAACAGCCAACCATTCAAAATCTGACGCAGTTAGCAGAGAAAATCGGGGTTGTAAATCAAGGACAGATAAATAATCAAACTAATAACTTCACCTTTTGACTACAGTCGTCTCAAGGGGAGGATGAGACAAAGTTAACTCCCGATGACTGGCGTGAAATCTGCCGTGAAATGCTGGCAGAACGGCGAAAGCTGACTACAAATCCTCTAACATCAACTGAAGGAATCGCCCTGCAAGTTGATGATGTTTACGTACCACTGGGATTAGTTGAGCGTAAAAAACAATCTAAACGTCAGGGCGATGTTTCTCCAGAACAGGGTTCAGAACTGTACAAGGAGACAGAAATCACCAAAACATTTGAGCATGATGCTTTTCTCGAAGAAGTTCTAAAACAGAAGAACACGCCTAAAAGTCAAGGTAAGCGAATTGCCATCATTGGCGAACCAGGAGCAGGAAAGACAACACTGTTACAACGGATTGCTGATTGGGTATCTCGTGAGATTAACCAGTCAATTGTCATTTGGGTATCTTTAGCAGATTTGCGAGAGAAGGAACTAAAATCTTATCTGTTTGAGACTTGGTTAACTCAGGTGGCTGAGAAAATAGGTAAAGCTAAAGCCACTGAGCAACTAAAGAATGATTTTGTTGCTCTGTTTAATCAAAATAATGTGTGGCTGCTGTTAGATGGGTTAGATGAAATGTCGGCATCTAATCCTCTCACAGAAATTGCCCGACAATTCCGTGAAGCAGGGTTAATTTCTCAAGCGCGAATCGTGTTGACTTGTCGGGTTAATCTGTGGGATGGCAGCATTAATGCACTTGATGATTTTGATATTTATCGCAGTTTAGATTTTTCTTATCCACAACAGGTAGAGAGATTGATTTACAAATGGTTCGCTGCTAATCAAGAAAAAGGGGAGCAGTTATGTACTGCGTTGAAAGAATCAGGTAAAGAACGGATTCAAGATTTAGTGAAAAATCCTTTGCGATTGACGCTGCTGTGTTTGAATTGGCAATCAGGAGATGGTAAATTACCGGATACCCAAGCGGGACTATATCAGCAATTTGTAGATGACTTCTACAAGTGGAAAAAAGATGAATTTGCTACAAACTCTGATCAGCGTCAGCAACTCAATGTCAAATTGGGCGAATTAGCTAAAGCAGCAATAGACAAAGAAGCAAACCGTTTTCGCTTGCGGCAGGATTTTGTTAGTCAGTTTTTGGGGAATACTGATGATGAAAAGTCGTTGCTAAAATTGGCACTAAATCGGGGCTGGCTGAACTGTGTAGGGATAGATACAAATAGAAAACCTGTTTACGCTTTCTTTCATACTTCATTTCAAGAGTACTTTGCTGCTATTGCAATTGATGACTGGCATTTTTTTCTCAAGCATTTTCCCTACAATCCCAGTCAAGGAACTTATCGCATCTTTGAACCGCAATGGAAGCAAACAATATTACTTTGGTTAGGGCGAGAAGAAAAAAACCTCAAACAGCAAAAGCAACAGTTTATCGATGCTTTAGTATGCTTTCAAGATGGATGTGGTAAGTGGAATAGAGAAAATGTAGATAAAGGATTTTATGAATATCGCGCCTATTTTGTAGCTGCCGCAGGAGTTGCAGAGTTTAGGGATTATTTGAGATCAGATGGACTAATAGCACAAATTGTCGAGTGGACAATTGATAGTACGAATTCAATCAATGAGGAAGCTAGTTCAGCACTGCAACAAACAGACCGCACAAAAGCGATCGCGTCCTTGCTTCAACTGCTGCAATCAACAGATATTCCTCAATTTTTTACAAAAGCGATCGCGTCCTTGCTGCAACTGCTGCAATCAACAACTGTGGATGACTACACCCGTTGGCGGGCAGCAGCAAGCTTAGGGGAAATCGACCCAGGCAATGAAATTGCGATCGCCGCCTTGGTGAAACTGCTGCAATCAACTAATCTCGATTACTTCACCTATAGGCAAGCAGCATCAAGCTTAGGGGAAATCGATCCAGGCAATAAAATTGCGATCTCTACCTTGGTGGAACTGCTAAAATCAACTACTGTGGATGACTATACCCGTTGTCAGGCAGCAAATAGCTTAGGAAAAATCGACCCAGGCAATGAAATTGCGATCGCCGCCTTGGTGCAACTGCTGCAATCAACTACTGTGGATGACTTTACCCGTTGGCAGGCAGCAGATAGCTTAGAGAAAATCGGCACTGGCAATGAAATTGCGATCGCCGCCTTGGTGCAACTGCTGCAATCAACTACTGTGGATGACTTTACCCGTTGGCAGGCAGCAGATAGCTTAGAGAAAATCGACCCAGGCAATGAATTTGCAATCGCCGCCTTGGTGCAACTGCTGCAATCAACTACTGTGGATGACTCCACCCGTTGGCTGGCAGCATCAAGCTTAGGGAAAATCGGCACAGGCAATAAATTTGCGATCGCCGCCTTGGTGAAACTGCTGCAATCAACTAATCTGGATGACTACACCCGTATGCAGGCAGCATCAAGCTTAGGGGAAATCGGCACAGGCAATGAAAATGCGATCTCTGCCTTAGTGGAACTGCTAAAATCAACTACTGTGGATGACTACACCCGTTGTCAGGCAGCAAATAGCTTAGGGAAAATCGACCCAGGCAATGAAATTGCGATCGCCGCCTTGGTGAAACTGCTGCAATCAACTAATCTCGATTACTTCACCTATAGGCAAGCAGCATCAAGCTTAGGGGAAATCGATCCAGGCAATAAAATTGCGATCTCTACCTTGGTGGAACTGCTAAAATCAACTACTGTGGATGACTACACCCGTTGTCAGGCAGCAAATAGCTTATGGAAAATCGACCCAGGCAATGAAATTGCGATCGCGGCCTTGGTGCAACTGCTGCAATCAACTACTGTAGATGATTCCACCCGTAGTCAAGCAGCAGAAAGCTTAGGGGAAATTATACAGAACAATCAGCATCGCTTTGCGGTAGTCAAAGCTTTAAGTGGTTATTGGCGATTAAATGATGAATACTACAATTTAGCCTGGAAATGCGCCCAGAATATGCCTTACCCCGATTTCTATAAAGCTTGGCATCAGAATAATATTGCTACTCGTGCGCTGCGAAGCTTTGCGAAAATCCTCTTCACAAGAATAATTTAAGTCCTTTTGCAGCAGCAACGTTACAAATAAAGTTGCCGTGATAACAACAGCTTGTCCACTCGTTACGAAGAAAGACGCAGACTTTAGGAATATTTGTCTGTTAGCAACAACAGCTTAAGCATTTATTATAAATGGATACTCGTTTGCTGCGATCGCTGCGATCGTTTACTCACCATAACAAATTCTTAAAATTTAAGCTAACAAATTAAGCATTAATTATAATTGGGTACTTCAATATCGCATTGAGGTACTCCGATATCGCATTTGGGTACTCCAATATCGTATTTGGGTACTTCAATATCGTATTTGGGTACTTCAATATCGTATTTGGGTACTTCAATATCGTATTT
>NZ_CAWUDN010000069.1:0-42302 GCF_963920915.1 Nostoc sp. PCC 9305 | reverse complement strand
TGAAACGCTGCTGCGGCAACGATAGTTTAGGGGTCGCCCTACGCAAAAATAGCTCAATGCCAGGTCTCATTACTCATACAAAAAGCCCCTTGCGATTACAGCTTGGGGCTTTTTGTTTATCTTGAAAATCGTCAAGTTTTAACTGTGCAGTATTTATATTTACCACATACTGTTGATTGAAAAATTTAGATATTATCCCAAGACTCAACCAGATAAGGCTTTTAACTTCTAAAAATAAATTTAGACATAGCAATTGCGTTACCAGAAACTGTCGAAATGACCCTTGTTGACAGATGAAACTTCATTATTTTTCAGAGAATTAGACTTGTTGTATCAGTACAGCATTAGGGAGAAATTAACTATCACTAAAAATCTGCAAAACTTCATAATTCTTAACGATGCCAGCTTCGTCGTTTAGCTGACAGAAGTCCCATAATCCAATAGGCTGATCTATAAAGTGGTTATTTTGAACCAGGTTTATTTGTACAAAAAGGTAGGCTTTGTTGCCCAACATATTTGGATGACCTGTTGCCTATCCTCTATCATCACTTAGTCGTTAATAACTAGCTATTAATACAAAAAATGGCTCTTAAAATCGTTCAGAACTTTGATGGAAGTTTTACTCTTGAAGCAAAAGCTCAAGAAACTCTATTCAATTTATTGACAAGCGTTGCTTTCTTGAACCAAATTTGCCAACAGTTGGGGTGTGAGCGACTTAAATTTACAGAATTACTTTTCCAGCCAGTTCCTTATAGCTTAACTACCACTAAAGGAATGCCAGCAGAATTTGAAAAATATCATGAATCTGATGAATATGTCATCATCAACGTGCCACCAAACTTCATGTTCAGTGCTAAACTTTTTAAACCCAGTCGCCTTTGTGCAATTTACCAAAAATTGAGTAATGAATAATTTTAAAGATAATTTTTTTCTAATTCGCAATTTTCAATTCTGAAGGCAAATAGTAAGTTTGATATTTGATGTATGGCTTCTGAAACAAATCTTTCTTCTTTGGCAACTCTGGAATATATTCCTTATATAGACGATCGCGGCCAACTACCCGAACAATTTCAGGGTAAAATCGGCGTATATGCTATCTTTGACCAAGAAAAAGCACTTCAATTTGTAGGATACTCCCGTGATGTATATCTCAGCCTCAAGCAGCATTTAGTTCGTCAGCCACAGCAATGCTATTGGGTGAAAGTTCAAACTATTGAACGTCCTAGTCGCACAATTTTAGAAAATACTGAAAATGCTTGGATTGCTGAAAATGGCAGTGTGCCTTGGGGTAATGGGGATCAAAAGGAAAAATGGACTCATCCGATTGATGTCAAAGTTGTAATGACACCTGAAGAACAGGCGAAATATGAAAATCCAGCTAATGATGAATTAGCACAAATAAAAGTTCTTAAAAACGTGGCACGGAGAGTAGAAGCAGAAATTTCGACGCAATTGTTAGAAGTGCGGGGTTTGCAAATGCAGATTCGCTTCAATCCTAAATTGAAAGAAGAAGGATTACTAGATTTGAAATGAGGGTAGTTTTGGGGAAAACTATCTTATGAATATCGTTTTTAATCTCCCATGACAATACAGCTGCTGAACGATCGCTATCAAGTTATCCGTACACTGGGTGCTGGTGGGTTTGGTGAAACCTATCTAGCTGAAGACACCTATATGCCTTCAAAGCGTCGTTGTGTGGTTAAACAGCTAAGACCGATTCACAATAATCCCCAAATTTACCAGTTAGTGCAAGAGAGGTTTCAACGCGAAGCAACTATTTTAGAAGAACTTGGTGGGGCAAATGACCAAATTCCGGCCTTATATGCCTACTTCTCTTCAGGTGGACAATTTTACTTAGTTCAGGAATGGGTTGAAGGCGATACTTTAACTGAAAAAGTCCAGAAGCAGGGACTATTTAGTGAAAGCGCTGTCCAGGAATTGTTTGTGAATTTATTACCTGTCCTGGATTACGTTCACTCTAAGCATATCGTTCACCGCGATATTAAGCCGGATAACATTATTGTCCGTCATCGGGATGGTAAACCAGTGTTGATTGATTTTGGTGCTGTGCGGGAGTCAATGGGAACAGTAGTAAATTCTCAAGGTAATCCTACCAGTTCCATTGTGATTGGTACACCTGGCTATATGCCAAGCGAACAAGCCGCAGGTAGACCTGTTTATTCTAGTGATTTATACAGTTTAGGAATGACGGTAATTTATTTGCTGACTGGTAAACAGGCGCAACAACTAGAAACCGATTCTCAAACGGGTGAAATTGTCTGGCGGCAATATGCCAATCATGTTAGCCCAATTATGGCAAGAGTAATCGATCGGGCGATCGCTTATCATCCACGCGATCGCTATCCCACAGCCAGAGCAATGCTGGATTCTTTGCAGAGCATAGCAAATCCAATTCCACCGACGCAACCCCTCTTGACTCAACCAACTGTTGTCTCTGCACCGCCACCTCAGACAGTGCCTGTCAAACCACAGCCTAGCCCTCAAAGTACTAATAGTCAGAATAATATCCTTATGGGCAGTTTGATTGCAGGTGGGTTAATTGGTGCATCTGTGATTATTAGTCAAGTGTTACCCAAATCTTCTGAACCTACAGCAGATAAAACGGTATTACCTTCAGAAACACCGTCAAATGTTACAAGCCCAGTGATAGAAACTCCCACATTGACACCAACTACCCCATCTGTTCCAACTCAATCACCTTCCTCGTTGACTACATCAATACCGCCAGTTGATCCCACAACTCTCAACAATTATCTCTGGCTTTCTCAAAGACTTGTAACTGATGCAGATTTAGATGGGAAAAGCGGTTTTGAACTCGATATTATGCGAAATTCGATTTTTGCCAGTCATGGCCGCCGTTTTGATAATACTGAATTGCAAAATTACTTTAATAACCAACCTTGGTATCGTCCTACATATTCACCAAAGACATTTCCAGCTAAATTGCTGACAAAATTAGAGCAACAGAATGTAGAATATATCAGCAAATATCAGGTTAATACTGGGTTAAGATATATTAAATAATAAGCTTTTCATAATTGGGGAGTGAAGACAGGGGAGAATAAATAACCAATACTTTTCTACAAGAGGTTGTGCTAACGGCAAAATCTCATAGTGAGTAGTTGGAGAAAGCTTATTATAAAACCTGTAGAATTACTCAGTACAAGTGCCCCTTGCTCTTGTGTAAGTCCTTGTATTAGTTTTGACTTATCAAATGATTTATTGCTACTTATTAGATAATATCTAGGTTATCTTATGTAGTGTATCAGACAAATGTATGGATATTGAATACTCTAAAATCGAAAGATATTAGGGGCTAATCCTAGCGAAATGTATGCAGGGTCAGAACAAAACTGTGTTTTTATGCCATAAACTACATCTCTAGATACTAGGCAGTTCCAGAACCAGGTATTTATATTGAACATATAAGATTGTTATCTTACAGATTAGAAATCGATAAGTTAAAGAAATGCCATTTTTATATTTTCTTTGTTATTTTGTATTTAACGGGACAGTTCTTCATCATTTGGTGGGCTTAAATAACAATTAGTTAAACCATTTCCCTTCCCAAAGATGCATGTAAATTGTTTGCATTATGCTTACTTTGCTTCTGAATCTACAAGCACAATGCAAATTGACTAAAAATATTACATGTGAACATTTTCAATCGGTAAATAGTTCATCTACACAAGGAAATCCTTGCCTAAAACTATGCTTAAAACACAGAGTTATCGTATTTTTTTGCCTGCTTTTATTAAACCTTTAGAAGAAAAGAATCAAATAGGTAGTAAAAAGCAATTTGCTCAACCCAAATTAGATTTATTGCAACCATTACGTCAATGGCTCGATAAAATCGAGATTCAGAATCGGAAATTAGCCAAATTTATTGCTAAACTAATTCCTGCTCAATGTCCATTCGAGCGTGATATCATGCTTTTTGGCCGCAAAATAGCTCATATTCCGCCAATGTGCAAGCTGAATCCGCTTTATAACGAACTTGTCTACTTGCGTTTTCGCGCTTTGTGTTATCTAGTAGATCAGTGTGGAGAGGATATTCAATCCTACTGCTGAATATAACTAGAAAAAACCAATATGGAAATTAAAATTGAGCAGCAACCAAGACAAGAATATCTCAATGAATTAGGTGTATTTAAATGGGAAATTTGGAAAAAGGAAGTTTCAAAATTCCCTTGGACTTATGATTCTCAAGAAACTTGCTATTTTTTGGAAGGTAACGTACTTGTTACTCCTGATGGCGGAGAAGCAGTGCAAATGGGTAAGGGCGATTTAGTGATTTTTCCGGCTGGTATGTCCTGTACATGGGAAATTATAAGGGACGTAAAGAAGCATTATTACTTTGAGTAATCAGAAATAAAATCAAAATTGATCAACTTTTTTCTTGATTATCCAGAAAAGCAACATTTCATAAATCAATTTTGATTTCTATTATCGGAAGGTTCCCGGCGAGTATCGTAGGATAAAATGGCAGAATCGGCCAATTGTTTATATCTATCTCTGTCAAAACTCGTTGTGACTCCATTCTCTAAACAATATTTGTAGGAATAGATATTCTCATTCTCCCCAAATTTGGCATCATTCTCTCCAAATTTGGCATTAAACAAAGATCCCCGACAACTTTTGCGAAGTCGGGGATCTTGTGCGATCGCCAGCACAGAAAATTCAGAGAGTTCATAATCGTGTTAGTGGGAGTTTAGTTACGGAAGATGCTATTTAGTAGCAAAAGCTTTCATCTCACCGCAATTTTATTGAGGAAAATAACTAACAATGTTACTGCATTTAAGTACTTGGCAAGAAGTCGAAGCTTATTTACAGCAGTCAAAGGGGATTATTTTCCCTATTGGTTCCACAGAACAACATGGGCCAACGGGGTTAATTGGTACTGATGCTATTTGTGCAGAAGCGATCGCAGCCGGTGTAGGTGATGCAACTCAAGCGATCGTTGGCCCTACAATCAATGTGGGGATGGCATTACACCATACTGCTTTTCCTGGCTCAATAAGTCTGCGTCCCAGCACTTTAATTCAAGTAGTGCGAGATTATGTAACTTGTTTAGCCAAAGCTGGTTTTAGCAAGTTCTACTTTATTAACGGACATGGTGGTAATATTGCCACCCTCAAAGCTGCTTTTTCAGAAACCTACGCTCATTTAGAAGATTTGCAGATTCCCACTCAACAGGTGCAATGTCAAGTGGCAAACTGGTTTATGTGCGGTTCTGTATATAAGCTAGCTAAAGAATTATATGGGGATCAAGAAGGTTCTCATGCAACGCCAAGTGAAGTAGCTCTCACGCAGTACGTTTATCCAAATGCGATTAAGCAAGCATATCTTTCACCAGAAGTTGCAAGCGGACATCGAATTTATAGCGCTACTGACTTTCGAGTACGTTATCCAGATGGACGCATGGGATCAAATCCAGCTTTAGCAACGCCTGAACATGGTAAGCAATTTTATGATTTAGCAGTGAAAGAACTTAGCAATGGATATTTGGAATTTGTAAACGCAGAATAAAACTCATGAAAAGACATTGTAGAGATGCGGGTAAAATCGTGTCTCTGCATAAGATATCTTGAGAATGGTTATTTAGATATCTGGTGAAATTAAAGATAAGCGTGAGGTTCTCCTTCCGGTGACATTTCGACAATTTCTCCTTTGAGTAGTTCGACTTTGCGATCGCTCAAAATGCCAGCGTCAATTATGCGGTGATATTCGTCAATCGTCCACTTAGCAACTATCACACTCATGACGATTGATTAATTCCACTCATGATTAAAGGTTTAGTTTTTTGTATTTCCAGGATTTACGCTGAAAACAGCTAAATTCCACAACTACGATAAAAACAAAAATTTATATAAGTTGGTCTGAGGTAATAAACCCAACGATACCAATGGGATTTGTTAAGTTTCTTTATTACTCAGCCCAACCTACCACTAATTTAGTTATTTTCACGCAATACTTTAAGTTCATTTGCCTGTAACATAACCAAAAGGTAAGTCGGAATCATTAGCAATGACTCTTTAGACAAACCACTTCAATCACTTGCGGGAATAGGTATTGATTTCCGTTGTTGATCCTGCGACGGTGTATTTCACGGTCAGCTTTACGAGGATTTTATTCTTCTAAATTGCCTCCTGATCCTTATCCGAATAGGCGAGAATACACCTGCAAGTGATATTTTTTATTTCCAATCGTAGAAATTAGCATGATATCTGTGTCAAGGCTAAATCTAAATATGACTGTTACGTTACATCGCTCAAATGTAGCTGATTAAGCATAACTCAGAGGACAAAGTGAAAAAAAACTCTCAGTTACTTCTCACAGATAGCCCTGAATCTTTACGAGAGAAATTTTACTCTCTCAAACAACCGATGGATATAGCTGACCTTTTAGAGGTTTCCTATCCTCGGCTTGTTTATCATATATATCTTGTTGAAACTGACAAACGTTATAAAACTTTTGAAATTCCTAAAAAGTCTGGTGGTGTTCGTCAGATATCAACTCCGATAACTGCACTTAAAATCATTCAAACAAAACTTAATCAAGTATTACAAACAGTGTATGAGATAAAACCCTCAGTGCATGGTTTTGTGATAGGTAAAAATATTGTAACTAATGCTCAAGCTCATACTAAAAAACGCTATGTTCTAAATCTTGATTTAACTGATTTTTTTCCGTCTATTAATTTTGGTCGAGTCCGGGGTATGTTTATGGCTACACCTTATGGTTTACATCCAGATGTAGCGACAGTTTTAGCACAGATTTGTTGTCATAACAATCAGTTACCTCAAGGTGCGCCAAGTTCACCCATCGTGACTAATATGATTTGTGCCAAGATGGATAGTCAATTGCAACGTTTAGCTAAAGAATACAAAGCAACTTATACAAGGTATGCAGATGATATTACTTTCTCAACAACTTTACCTAAGTTTCCTGAAGAATTAGCATATATAGTAGCTGAAGAAGATGTCGATACAGTTTTTATTGGTAATAGATTACTATCCATTATTAATCACAACGGATTTGGGGTAAATAATCATAAAAATCGACTGCAAATTAAAGGTAATCATCAAGAAGTAACGGGATTAACAACTAATCTGTTTCCTAACGTTGATCGAAAATATGTGCGTCAGGTTCGTGCTATGCTTCATGCTTGGGCTAAATTTGGGCTTGAAGCTGTGGAAAAAGATTACCAAGAAAAGTATGAATATCAAAGCAGATTACTCGCCAAGGAGAAACAAAATTTTAAACAAGTACTTCGGGGAAAAATAGAGTTTATTGGTATGGTTAAGGGAAAAAATGATTCTATTTATCAAAAATATTTAGAGCTTTATAATAGAATTAGTAAACTTCAGCAAATTCTTTAAATGCACAATGCTGGATATTATATGGATGAAGAATTAAAACAAGAAATTCAAGACCTAAAAAGTACTATTTATCTATTATCTAATGAAATAAATTCTCAATTTATTAGATTAAATGATAGTTTTTCTATTAATATAAATCAACTCTCAGAGCAAATTTATAAGTTATCTGAAACACAAGCATTAACCAATAAATCAATTGATAACATCACAGTCAACACTTATAAAGAAAATTTCCAAGAAATTCAAAAACAGTCAAAAATACCAGATGAATATTATATTGATTATTCATATATAACGGATACAAATTATTCATCTTGGGTTGATAACTTAAAAAGATATAGTAAAGATATGGCTGAATGCCGAGATAAAAAACAGATTACAAATTTTTGTCAGTCTGCTCGTAATACTTTAGAATCTGCAATCGAAGTTCTTTTTGATGAAGAATATAAATATATTAATGAAAATAATAAAGTATTTTTAGAAGCTTATAATAGAGTTAAATCATCTTATGATAAGCGAGACAATACTAATTGGGCTTTACCGCAAATATGTCTAATTGTGGCAAATTCTGCTATAAAATCGGAAAATTTAAAAAAAATTGATGGTAAATATGTTAGTAGAGAATATATAAAGAAGATCCGAAAAGAAAGTCTTCCTGCATCAGTCCAGATATTTTTTGAAATTATCAAACCTAACTATATGAAAATGCAGCATCTAAAAGAAACTTTTTTCATAATAAAGAATATGAATAAATTAAGAAATCTAAAGACTCATGGCAGTAAATCTGATTTAAATTCACAACTAAATGAATTGGGGCCTTATGCAAAGCAATTATACTATTCAAGCGAAAATTTTGAGACTATCCAAAAAGCAATATCTTGGTTTGTACAAGAGATATACAAAAGAGTTCGTAAAATATCTAACAATTAATATAAATAATTTTTCGCCTCAGAGAGTCAAAAAAACGGTAGAGCAATAAATACTCTACCGTTTTCTAGTTTTCTATTTGAGACTTAAATCCCAAACCCTAAATCTTACTCAACACCTTGGGGTAACAATTCCCGACGCTGTTGAGAACTAACTTGGACAACGCCATTTTCATCCACATCAACTAAGGCTGTATCGCCATCTTTGATACGACCAGACAGAATTTCTTCTGCTAGGCTATCTTCTAACAGGCGCATAATTGCCCGACGTAATGGCCTTGCGCCGTAGCTGGGACTGTAACCTTCTTGAATCAAACGATCCTTGAAGCGGTCTGTGACTTCTAGGGTGATACCTTTTTCCGTCAGACGACCAAATACTTCCTTGAGCATAATTTCGGCGATTTGGGTCACTTCTGGCTTGTTCAACTGACGGAAGACGATAATTTCATCCAGTCGGTTGAGGAACTCTGGACGGAAGTACTGCTTGAGTTCTTCGTTGACCAAAGAGCGAATCCGGTTGTAAGTTGACTCGCTGGCATCTTCGGAGAATTCAAAGCCGATACCGCTACCGCCTTTTTCAATTACCTTAGAACCAATATTGGAAGTTAAAATCAGCAAGGTGTTCTTGAAGTCTACTGTGCGACCTTTTGCATCAGTTAACCGACCGTCTTCCAAAATTTGCAACAGCATGTTGAAGACATCGGGGTGCGCTTTTTCGATTTCGTCGAACAACACCACGGTGTAAGGACGCCGCCGCACGGCTTCGGTTAGCTGACCACCTTCGTTATAGCCAACATAACCTGGAGGGGAACCAATCAGCTTGCTGACGGTGTGACGCTCCATGTATTCGGACATATCTAGGCGGATCATCGCTTCTTCGGAACCGAAGAAGTAAGCAGCTAATGACTTCGCCAACTCGGTTTTACCTACACCAGTAGGCCCAGAGAAGACAAAGCTAGCTATGGGTCGATTGGGATTTTTCAAACCGACACGAGCGCGACGAATTGCCCGTGAAACTGCTCTCACAGCTTCATCCTGACCAATTAAACGCTGGTGTAAGGTGTCTTCCATGTGCAACAGCTTTTCAGATTCAGATTCGGTGAGTTTGTTCACCGGTACTCCAGTCCAAGAAGCGACAATGTGAGCAATGTCTTCTTCTGTAACTACAGGTTCTTCACCTTCTGTACCTGTTGCATTGGTCTTGCTTTGAGCGATCGCCCGGATTTCGGCTTTGATTTCCATTTCGCGATCGCGCAATTCCCCAGCTTTGTCAAAGTCTTGGGAGCGCACCGCGTCGTCTTTTTCTTTTAATATCTGACGCAGTTCTTTGTCTAACTCTTTGGCTGCGGGTGGCAATTGGGAGTTAATCAAGCGCACTCTAGAACCAGCTTCATCAACCAAGTCGATGGCTTTATCTGGGAGGTAGCGATCGCTAATGTAACGATCTGACAATTTCGCCGCCGCTACCAATGCTTCATCGGAGATTTTCAGTTTGTGGTGTTGCTCGTAGCGTTCGCGCAAACCATATAAAATTTCAATTGTTTCATCAACTGTAGGTTCGCCAACCATTACTGGTTGGAAACGCCGCTCTAGTGCTGCATCTCGCTCGATGTGCTTCCGGTATTCATCCAAGGTTGTAGCACCGATGCACTGCAACTCACCCCTAGCCAAAGCTGGCTTAAGGATATTTGCTGCGTCAATTGCACCTTCGGCTGCACCCGCACCAATTAAGGTGTGTACCTCATCAATCACGAGAATGACATTACCCGCAGAGCGGATTTCATCCATGATTTTTTTCAAGCGTTCTTCAAATTCACCCCGGTACTTGGTTCCTGCTACGAGCAAACCAATATCCAACGTGACGACGCGTTTATCTTCGAGAATGTCAGGGACATCTTTAGTGGCAATGCGTGAAGCTAAACCTTCAGCGATCGCTGTTTTACCAACCCCTGGTTCCCCAATCAGCACTGGGTTATTTTTGGTTCGGCGACCCAATATCTGAATCACTCGCTCAATTTCCTTGGCGCGTCCCACCACTGGATCGAGCTTATTGTCAATCGCCATCTGGGTCAGGTTTGAACCAAATTCATCCAGAGTCGGGGTTTTTGTCCGCCCAGATGAACCGCCTGGTGAAACTTCGGCAGTTTCTCCCAACATCCGAATGACTTGGGTTCTTACCTTAGATAGATCCACACCGAGGTTTTCTAGCACCCTGGCTGCGACGCCTTCCCCTTCGCGGATTAGGCCCAACAGCAGATGCTCGGTGCCAATGTAGTTATGCCCCAGTTGGCGTGCTTCTTCCAAGGAAAGTTCTAAAACTCGCTTCGCCCGTGGCGTAAACGGAATTTCCACGGCAACAAAGCCCGATCCCCGTCCTATAATTTTTTCAACTTCAATTCGGGCATCTTTGAGATTGACGCCCATTGATTTCAGCACCTTAGCAGCCACTCCAGTGCCTTCGCCAATCAGACCCAGGAGGATCTGCTCGGTTCCGACAAAGTTGTGACCTAAACGGCGGGCCTCTTCTTGGGCCAGCATGATTACCTTAATGGCTTTTTCTGTGAAGCGCTCAAACATGGCTTTATCCCATCATCTGCGGTCGTGCCGGTATGCTGATTTTAGCACAGGCAAAGCTTTTGGATGCCTGTATAACAGATTATAGACATCCTGAACCTATGACTTGAGTTGATGGGCTAATTGTTAACTATTGACTACTTTTATCTTGCTAGTGTACTGAGGAGCTTTAGTTCACCAGCGTTTTTGGGATTTATTATAAATAGTTGACTGTTTAAATTAGGGTTTCTTGACTCAATCCCAAACATTTATATTTAACATATATATTTATTGATATCAAGCAAAAATAGTTTTTATATGCTTTTCTTATTTAAAAAGCATTTTAGATAAAATATTTAAATAAATAATAGTGCGGCAAAGTTGCATTTTTTTGCTGAAGCCGATCGCAAGCCCTAATAGATCAAAATTAATAATGCCTAACTACTTAAAAAGCAAGTGCCAAGAGGATTTGTCCAGGCGATCGCTGACAATGGAATACCATTGGTCTAAAGTTGCTTGAAATTTGGGGTGTTGTAAATCTGGGAGCCAAAGGATTAAAGCGTCCTCATCGTTATCTTGGTAGTAACGCCGCCGCCGCCCTGCTATTTTGAAGCCAAATTTTTGATATAAAGATATAGCCCCCAAGTTGGAAGCTCGTACTTCGAGGGTAGCTCGCTCCATTTTGCGATCGCAAGCTGTCTTAATGAGTGAATATAATAAAGCCGCACCCATTCCTTGACGGTGATATTCGGGATGAACCGCCAAAATGGTAATATGGGCTTCCTCTAAAATTGACCAAAAGCAACCCATCCCCAGTAGTCTCGAATTATAGACAGGAGAGAATAAACCCAGGAAATCGCTGTTGGGACTGTCCAACTCTCGTTGGTAGCCCTCCATTGTCCATAGACCACCAAAACAGGCTCGATCCAGTTCCAACAACGCACTCAGATGTTCTGGGGTGAGTAATTTAATTTCTAAGTCTAATGAAATCACATTTATTGAATAACGTTACAAACCCTTTGTAAACTGGGAATCGGGAGACGAACTCAAAGCCCGTAATTTGAACAAGGAAAACTTTTATAGTTATGGTATCGACTCACCCCACTGGGGTTCAACATTCTGGAAGTCAATATTTACCTCAAAGACACGACACCAGCGCAAATCCATCACCTAATCAAGAACTTTTACCTTTGACTGCCAGAGTTCATCATCATGACCTCTTGGAAATTGGTGGGTGTGATGTCACGACCCTAGTTGAGCAGTTTGGTTCACCTTTATATATTTTAGATGAAGAAACCCTACGTTCGGCTTGTCAGCAATACCGAGATGCTTTCAAGCAATACTACAAGGGTGAATCTCAAGTATTGTACGCCTCGAAAGCTTGGAATTGTTTAGCAGTTTGTGCGATCGCGGCTTCTGAAGGTCTAGGAATCGATGTAGTTTCTGGCGGCGAACTTTACACCGCCTTACAAGCGGGTGTTAGTCCCCAGAAAATCTATCTCCACGGAAATAATAAATCTCGTGAAGAATTAATTTTAGCGATCGAGTCTGGTGTCACTATTGTGGCGGATAGCTGGTATGAATTACATACCCTTGTCGAAATCGCCCAACCCTCTCTTCCAATTCGTATCATGCTACGGCTAACTCCCGGTATCGAGTGTCATACCCACGAATATATTCGCACGGGACACTTAGATAGTAAATTTGGCTTTGATCCCAACGATTTAGATGAAGTTTTTACCTTTGTCAGTCAACAATCTGCGCTAAATTGCATAGGAGTACACGCTCATATTGGTTCCCAAATTTTTGAGCGCCAACCGCATCAAGATTTAGCCGCCGTTATGGTGCAATGGCTGCGGGATGCTGCTAAGTTTGGTTTAAATATTACAGAGTTAAATGTTGGTGGCGGTTTAGGGATTAAATATATAGAATCAGACGATCCCCCCAGCATTGAAGAGTGGGTGAAGGCGATTTGTGAAGTAATTCAAGAAGCTTGTGCCGCTGAAAATCTGCCTTTGCCGAAATTACTCAGCGAACCAGGGCGATCGCTAATTGCTACAGCTTGCGTTACTGCTTATACTGTTGGTTCATCCAAAGTTATTCCAGAAATTCGTACCTACGTAGCAATTGATGGCGGAATGTCTGACAATCCCCGCCCCATTACTTACCAATCCGTTTATCGGGCAGTCATTGCCAATAAAATGTCTTCTCCCCTAACCCAAACAGTCACAATTGCTGGTAAACATTGTGAATCAGGAGATATTCTGATTAAAAATGCTCTACTCCCAAAGACTGAACCAGGGGATATTCTCGTAGTTATGGGAACTGGTGCGTACAATTACAGTATGGCATCTAACTACAACCGCTTGCCTCGACCGGCAGCAGTCGTAGTGGCGAATGGCGAAGCAAATTTAATTTTGCAACGTGAAACTTATGAAGATTTAATTCGACAAGATCGCCTACCAGAAAGACTGAAAAATCAAGAGTTAGGAGTTAATAGTTAGAAGTTAGGAGTTGTGAATTTTAAGTTATGAGTTGTCAATTAAAGTTTTTTTCATAACTCATAACTCCTAACTCATAACTCCTAACTCATAACTCCTAACTCATAACTCTCAACCGTAAATTAGAGGCAAAAGTTTAATCCAGATGTCATGAGAGATTGGTGGAAGCAATGGCTGACAAACCTGGGGTGGTCACAGTCCTTGCTACTTGGGACTCTGGATATTGTGTTGGTGCTGGCGCTGACGTACATGATACTCGTTATTATTAGTGAGCGCCGGACACTATGGATGGTGCGGGGATTCATTATCTTAATGCTAGCCTCAGCACTAAGTGGCAGATTCGGACTACCTCTGCTAAGTTTTGTACTAGAAAAGTTGGTGATTGGTTGTGCTGTGGCGATGGCTGTTGCTCTACAGTCAGAATTTCGGCGGTTTTTGGAGCAATTGGGACGTGGCGAATTCCGCCAGATGTTTCAACCCGACCGTCTGGCAATCCCCAAATCTGATAGTGTAATTGATGAAATTGTTGAGGCTGTTAAAGAATTGTCAAAAAACCGCATTGGAGCTTTACTAATTGTGGAAACCACAGGGCCAATTGATGAGCGAGATTTTTCTGTGCCAGGAGTAAAGCTAAATGCGGAAGTTTCTAAAGAACTAATCCAGACAATTTTTCAGCCAAAAACTTTGTTACACGATGGAGCAACATTGATTCGTGGCTCACGGATTATATCATCGGGTATAATTTTACCACTTTCGGGACGCACAGCCTCGCGCCAGTTGGGAACACGCCACCGGGCAGCAATGGGAATTACTGAGCGGGTCGAAAATTGCATTTGTGTCGTTGTCTCTGAAGAAACGGGTTCTATTTCCTTAGCGGAACGGGGAACCCTAAATAGACCGCTGACGATTCGGAAACTGAAAGAGTCATTAGATGCCCTTTTGTCTCCAAACGTGGATAGGGAAGCTGTTGCTCCTGGTCTGTTGAGTTTTGTTCGTCGGATAAGTGGCAAGACACTAGCACTGGTTTCACGTTTACTCAGATTACCATCGACCGCTTCTCGAGATAAAAAATGACAGCACAACAAACTAAACTGCAAGATTTACCTACTGATTTAAAACGAGAATTATTGCCGCAGCACGTTGCGGTGATTATGGATGGTAATGGTCGATGGGCTAAACGTCAGGGTCTACCCCGAATTATGGGTCATAAACGAGGAGTAGATGCTCTTAAGGATTTACTTCGCTGTTGTCAAGATTGGGGAATTCAGGCGTTGACAGCTTATGCTTTTTCAACGGAGAACTGGAAAAGACCGCAAGAAGAAGTAGATTTTTTGATGACTCTATTTCAAAGAGTTTTGCGCCAAGAACTGCGCGAAATGGTCGAAGAAAATGTTCAAATTAAGTTTGTGGGAAATTTGCAAGACCTGCCGCGATCGCTTCAACAAGAAATTTCCCGTTCAATGGAAGAAACTAAGAATAATCGTGGTATCCGATTTTCAGTAGCAACTAATTATGGTGGACGGCAAGAGATTTTACAAGCTTGTCAGGCGATCGCAAAGCAAGTCCAGCAAGGTATCTTACAACCCAATGAAATTAATGAACAGGTGTTTGAGAGCCACTTGTACACAGCCGGAATTACTGACCCAGATTTGTTAATTCGCACCAGTGGAGAAATGCGCCTCTCAAATTTTCTTCTCTGGCAAATGGCTTATGGAGAAATTTATATTACCGATGCTCTCTGGCCCGATTTTGACCGTGCCGAATTTCACCGCGCCTTGTGTGCCTACCAACAACGGGAGCGGCGATTTGGGAAAGTCTAAATCTGTTTACGCAATTATGACTATATAACAATACATAATTAGTATAAAAAAGCAATTAAATAAGCTCAACTATTTTTCGGTCGTCGCAGTTTCTTGGAATTCATTGGGCCGAGAATTTGATTCAGGCTACGCAATTGCTCTGCTGTACCCATACCAATTAGCCGGTCTCCTGGCATTAAAATCGTATCGCCAGTGGGGCCACCGATTAAAGTTCCATCAACACGGCGAATTGCGAGAACCAATGCCCCAGATTGCGATCGCAATCTCGCCTTTTGCAAACTTTGACCCACAAAAGGACAGAAAGCCGGGTCGAGTAAAAATTCTTCCATATACAACTGGCGGTCTGCACCTGTCAAAATCCCGTCTACAAAGTCCAACACCTGGGGTCTGAGTGCCGCAGCAGCCATGCGCTTTCCACCAGTAATATAGGGGGATATCACTTCATCCGCCCCGCCCCGTCGTAACTTCTGCAAAGCTTCTTCGGTACTTGCACGCGCGATCACCCGAATCCCCGAATTCAGTGTTTTAGCTGATAATACAATGTATAAATTTTCAGCATCAGAAGGAAGAGCTGCAACGATACAAACCGCCCGTTCAATACCAACTTTTAAAAGTGTGTCATCTAATGTAGCGTCGCCTTGGTATGCTGTGTAACCTTCAGTCTGCGCTCTTTGTACTGATTCAATCTCTGAATCAATCACCACAAAAGGTGCCTCTTCTGCCCGAAATTCCTTGGCAATTTGGCGACCAGTCCGACTAAATCCACAGATAATGTAATGTTCTGATAGGGATTCCATTAACCGCCTCTGTTGCTGTAGCCGAATTCCTTGTTGAAAGTAGCCTTGAATAATCGCTTCTGTAAATCTGTTGACAATGTAACCGATATTGACTACACCCAACAAAATTAGGGCAATTGTAAATAATCGTCCTCGGCTACCGAGTGGGTGCGTCTCTCCATATCCCACGGTAGCTAAAGTGATGACTGTCATATAAGCTGCATCTTCCCATGACCAGCCCTCCACTAACCAGTACCACAAAGTGCCAATGAAGAAAACACCGCCAAGAGCGATCGCCCCAGCCATCAACTCTTTTTGGATACGTTGATATTTTTGCTCAAGTGTTGAGAATGAGGTAAAAATAGTACTTTTAACCTAATTTTTCTAGTTTTCTGCTAACTTTTTAATATTCGTCCTTTTTAGTATATTTAAACTAAGTAAGTAGGCAAGAATAAATCAAACTAAGTTACGCCATGTAAAATTAATTAATTTGTCTGTTAGTATAGCTTTGCATTAATTCGTAGCGGTTTTAAACGCAAAGTAACGCTGAGGGAAACGCAGAGGGATTCGCTATGAAGTTACGAAATTATGTACTTAGCAAGGGCTGAAGCCGCTTACTACAAACCTTTAATTATTCATGCCCACTTACTTAGAAGTTATCTAAATAACTCATAACTACTTAGCGTTTTGGACATCAGTGAGAAAACCCCTACACTCTACCCAAGATTTGGACGGGCTGCGCCTATGAAAATTGCCTGTCGCTCATCCTCTTGCTCAAGCATTGAGTACAAATTTTTTTTTCAGCACCGCCATGCCTTTGAGGTTACATAAGCGTTAGCCTAAGAAGAAGTACGATCTGTGCTAAATAAAAAGTAATTTTTAGGGATTTCTAGGAAACTAGTAAATAACTATATAATGAAAAACTTTCAGGAGGAGCGGTAGTGAGCCTACAAACTCTCGTTGACCAAGCCACCATCCCCCCAGATTCAGGGTCAGCATCTAGTCCCTTTGATACAGATAGCTTTAATGAAGCTGTCATGTCTACCTACGCCCGGTTTCCTTTAGCCCTAGAACGGGGTGCTGGATGCCGGGTTTGGGATACGCAGGGGCGGGAATATCTGGATTTTGTAGCGGGAATTGCTACTTGTACTTTGGGACATGCCCACCCAGCAATGGTAGAAGCGGTAACACGCCAAATCCAAAAGCTGCACCATGTCTCTAATTTGTATTACATTCCTGAGCAAGGTGAATTGGCAAAATGGCTTGTCGATCATTCCTGTGCCGATCGCGTATTTTTCTGCAACTCTGGAGCTGAAGCTAACGAAGCCGCAATTAAACTGGCGCGGAAGTATGCCCACACAGTATTAGACATTGAAAAACCAATTATTTTAACCGCCCATGCTAGTTTCCACGGGCGGACTTTGGCAACGATTACCGCCACGGCACAACCGAAGTATCAAAAGTACTTCGATCCTTTGGTTCCTGGGTTCCACTACGTAAATTACAACGATATTAACGCTGTGGAAGTAGCGATTAGCGAGTTGGATGAAGGTGATTATCGGGTAGCAGCGATTCTGATCGAGCCATTGCAGGGAGAAGGCGGTGTACGTCCAGGAGATGTTGCCTATTTCAAAAAGCTCCGGCAAATTTGTGATGAAACTGGCGTTTTGTTGATTTTCGACGAAGTGCAAGTTGGTATGGGGCGCAGCGGCAAATTATGGGCTTACGAACATCTTGGCGTTGAACCGGATATTTTCACCAGTGCTAAAGGCTTAGGTGGCGGTGTCCCCATCGGTGCAATGATGAGCAAGAAATTCTGCGATGTTTTTCAACCAGGGGAACACGCCAGTACCTTTGGCGGAAATCCTTTTGTGTGTGGTGTAGCACTCAGCGTTTGTCAGACATTGGAACGGGAAAATATTTTGCAGAATGTGCAAGATAGGGGCGAACAATTGCGATCTGGATTAAGAGCGATCGCCGCAAAATATCCTCAGCACATTAGCGAAGTTCGGGGTTGGGGTTTAATCAACGGTTTGGAGTTACGAGCCGACATTGGGTTAACCGCAGCCGATGTCGTCAATGCTGCCATCCAGGAAGGTGTATTGCTAGTACCAGCCGGGCCAAAAGTAATCCGGTTTGTGCCACCGTTAATTGTTACAGAGGCGGAAGTCAATACTGCCTTGCAAGCTGTGGACAAGGCGATTGCAATTCTCACCAAATAGAATGTTGTTTGTTTTGTGTAGAGACGTTGCAATGCAACGTCTCTTTTTCATTCCTGGGAAATTTCTCGGTAAGCTTGCCGACACTGCTCATAATTGTCTGGCAAAATCTCGGCATTACCAAAACATAACTGCTCGTGAGTAGTAATTAAAGTTTCATAAGGCTGTATGGGAGTCACAGACGATCGCAGCAATTGCAGATATTCTCCATCGGTACGGCTGAGTTTGTGGGGTGCGATCGCATTTTTATCCAACTGCTGCAACATTGCTAAATAAACACAACGGCAAGCCTCACGGTAATTACCTTGACGGTAGAATTCTTGCGATCGCTCTAACAAAAGAGCAATGGATGAATCATTAGAGCGAGTTTTTACACGAAAATCAGTGAGATTGCTACTTCTATTTAGCCAAGAATATATGTAGGGACTGAATTCTCGCCATAATCGCCAACCCACCCACGCTATAAATAATCCCAGTACCAGCCAAAACAGGAATTTCAGCAATTCACCAAGCCAAGGACTAATTGACCATCCAGTAGGCAATTCTGGTAAAGCCCGTTCAAAGCGGTAAAACTGGTATTCCCACCATTCACCCGCTTGTTGTTGGAATTGAGACAACTGCCAACTCCAGCTAGTTTTTTCAAAAGTATCTGTCATAGAGGAGAGTGGGGGGCAGGGGAGCAGGGGAGCAGAGGAGCAGGGGAGCAGTTGCAGTAAGTTTTTCCCTTCTGTCCCCTCTGCCTCTAATGACCAATGACTAATTACTAATGACTCTTGACTCTTTTTTTATCATTAGCCAGCCGATGAGAACAAGTAGCGCACCGAATGCAAGAAATCCTAGATCCCAAGCTAACTCATTTGGGCCTGGTTTAACATGATGGACACCGAGAATTTGATGGTCAATTAAACCTTCAACCAAGTCGAATAACCCAGTCCCAATCAGTATCGATCCAATAAAGGTTTGTGATGACCAAGGAACATCATCACGTCTTCCAGCACGCCATAGTAACACAAGTCCTGCCACGGTGAATACCCAATTTAAGGTATGAAAGAACCCATCCCATACCATGTTCAAATCTATATTCGCCCTGTTTGTCAGAGGTCTAATGTTACTCAGCATGTGATGCCACTGGAGGATTTGATGCAGTAAAATTCCATCAATAAACCCTCCAAGACCCACACCAAGAAAAATTCCAGCAGTGATTAGTGGTGCGCGTCGGTTGAAGGTTTCACTTTTCGCCTCCATTGTCAACCTCATAGATAGGCTTTTCTACCAAAATACAACTCTTTTGAGAGAAATATCTTCTATCTTGAGGCCAGTGCGATCGCTCAACTTAAATTAATCAATCTTCAAATTTACTCTGCATACCCGCTTTGGCTGGGTCGAAATCTTGGGGAAAATGGGTGTTGCGTTGGCGTAGCCTACCGTAGGTAATCGCAGTCTGCTTTTTCCAGGTTCGCTCCTTTAAGAGCAGCTTGACGGAGATTTGCTGACATCAATAATGCTCCCCTAAGATCGGCATCTTTCAGATTAGCTTGACTAAGAAAGGCAAAACTCAAATCAGTTCCCCTCAAATTAGCGCTACTCAGGTTAGCTTCACTCAGGTCAGCATAACTCAGGTCAGATCCTTTCAAGTTAATACCTTGCAAATCAGCATTACCCAATTCTGCTTTACTAAAGTTCCGTTTTCCTGCTGCATAACTCTCCACGAGAGAAGCGGCACTATTTATAGGCTGTTGAAAATTGACTTCAGGCATATAACAGCGTCACAGGTTGTCTCGTTATTACTTTCATCTTCCCTTTTTAATTACGAATTACGTTAGCGCAGCGGTAGCGAGTCCGCGAGTGTCATTACGAATTACGAATTACGAATTAGTAATTATTTGTCCATCCTTGTTAAATGTAATACATTAGCTCCTTCTGTTCTCGGATCGATCTTCGTTCACAAAGGTCTTGGAGTGTATATTTTTCCAAAACGGAGTTAGCAGCCTGACGTGCTTCTTGCCAAACTTCCTGAATTAGCTCACCTTCTACCGTGTTGGGAGTCGGCTCAGAAGGAGAGACAACAATATCCGATCCTTCCATGCAGCTAAAAGCATCCAACACTGTAATCTTTCCAGGATCTCGTGCCAGAACATAGCCACCTTTGGCTCCGCGTATACTCTTAATTAAACCTCCACGTCTTAATGTCGCTAGGAGTTGTTCTAAATAGCGGTTTGGGATGTCTTGCAATGCCGCTATCTCTCGAATTTGTAGGGCTTCACCGTTAGGGTAGCAGGTTGCTAACTCTAACAGGGCTAGAAGTGCGTATTCTGATTTGTTAGAGATTACCACAGGCGTAATATTTTAAGCTCATATTTAAAGATACAAAGTCTTTGAATTAGTTTCCCTAAGCTACTGCGAAGAAAAACTTTACAATCAACCTATTCTTGACCGGCTAACTCTACTTTAAAGACCTTCCAGTATACAAGCAATTACTTTTTTTTCTAAATTCAATAAATAAAAGTGATTGATTCGCTATACATGGAAATTTCTTGAAAATGGCAGAATGACTGTAAAGGTGGTTCCCGCACCGATCGCACTTTCGACTGTAATCTCGCCGCCATGTAAATCTACAGCCTGCTTGACGATGGACATCCCCAATCCCATTCCTACAATATTGCCTGTATTACTGGCGCGATGGAAGGGTTCAAAGATGTGTTCAATGTCAGAAGCGGGAATGCCAATACCAGAGTCTTGAGTCTGAAATATAGCTTGCTCGTCGGCAGTGGTTACAGAAAACCTAACTGTACTACCAAGGGGAGAGTATTTTAGACAATTTGAGAATAAATTACTCAAGATTTGCCGTAGTAGTTTGGCGTCTAAATTAGCTGGTGTACATTGGCCCTCACTGCTAAAAACGATCGCATGTTGTGAGCGATCGCTCTGTTGTAATTCTTCTAATAAATCGCGGCAAAATTCCACCAAATTTATGGGTGTTGGATTAAACTCTAACTTGCCTGTTTCATCCTGACTCACCATCAATACATCATTCAACAACTGGGTTATATGCATCACTGATGCTTGAATGCGACGCAGGTGGGTTTGTTGTCGCTGTTCGCTCCAGAGGTGGCGATAATGTTCTAGTAGTTCCGCAGAAGAGTGGATGGTAGCCAAAGGGGTGCGAAACTCATGGGAAGTGATGGTGAGCAAGCGGGATTTAAGTTCGCTAAACTCCCTTTCTTTAGCAAGTGCTTGTCGCATCGCCTCTTCTGCCCATTGCAGCTTGGCTTGGGTTCGCTTGCTTTCGCTAATATCCCGCAATAGCCAGCGCAGACTAACTAACTCACTAGATTGATCGCGGATAGCAGCAACCTTAACCGCAGCCATAATAGGTGTTTTGTCACGCGGCCGCAGGGTTACTTCCCACTCTTGCATTTTCCAGTCTGGGAATCGGGTGCGATCGCGCAGATGATTCAGTTTCAAATGAAAAGCAATTATTTCTTTCTCAAGCACAAAAATCCCTATGGATGTGCCCAACAGCAAACTTTTGGAAATGTTGAGCAGAGTGGTGGCGGCTGAGTTAGCTTCCTGAATTATCCCTTTTGTATCAGTCACAAAATAAGCGTCTGGTACTTCCTCAAATAATTCTTGGTAGCGTTGACTTTCTGCTACCAAAGCCTGTTGAGTTTTGAATAATTCTTCATTCTGCTGCTTTAAATCTTCATTTACTAGTTGCAGTTCTTCCAAAGCGAAGTAAACTTCTTTGAATACTGCGTTGACGAGTTCAATATCTGCTTGTGCTTTTTGCTGTTCGCTCTGGCGTTGCAAGAGGGCGACGCGCTTACGCATATTCTCTATCTGCAAAGCTAAATCGTCCAAATTCACGCTCTTGCTCCTAATTTTTAAAGTTGGGTTTTTTTAAATTCCCTACTTGGACGATCTTAGCTTTTAGAGTTTAGCAGTTATCACTAATTTCAATCTAGTTTTAGGTGATTTGAGTTCTTTGGGGTAATTAGGACTGAATACAGCAGAATCCAGAAGTAAAACACTCTTTCTAGCTAGCTTTAAGACGAATCATTGTGTACTTCACTTTCCTTCAAATCTGCTGTCAATAATCAAGCAGTTTGCGTTTGTTTAATGTTTTCGTTTGGAAATGTTACTCAATTGCTCTCGAAGGTCAGCCCATTTAATACCTTCTAGGCTGGGCAAAACAATATGAGCGGCTCCAACTCGCTCAACCGGGCCGAGTCCTATTGCCCACATCCCAGCAGCTAGAGCGGCTTCAACACCAGCTGCGGCATCTTCTACAACTACAGATTGCGCTGGTTCGATTCCTAGTTGCTTGGCTGCGTACAGAAATAGGTCGGGTGCTGGCTTGGGTTCTTGTACGCTGTAACCGTCTGCGATCGCATCTACTTTATCAGCAATGCCCAATCGCTCGATCACAGTCTGGGCATTTTTACTCGCTGAACCAATACCGATCTTAATACCAGCTTGCCGCAGTTCATCCAACAAGGCGATCGCACCTGGTAACAAATCGTGGGATGTCATGTTTTGGATCAATTCTACATAGTAGCGATTTTTGCGCTCCATCATCTCTTCAATTTGCGCTTCCGAATACGCTCTATCGCCAATAATCAGCATCAGAGAAGCACGACGGGATACACCCCGCAGGGCTTCGTTAGCTTCTCGATTAAACGGTATACCCTCTTCATCAGCTAGCTTTTGCCAAGCGAGATAGTGAAGTTCTGCTGTATCTGTTAGCACACCATCTAAATCGAAGATGAATCCTTGGATGTTGGGGTTGTGGGGAGCAGCACTTCGGCTCCCTTCTCTACGAGAGGCTGCACCAACGGCTCCGCTCAGGGCAAGTCGCTCAGTGACCGGGGAAGCAGGGGAAGAAGTCTGGTGTTCAGAAGCTTGTGAGTGGGAATTTGGGGGATCGGGGGAGAGGGAAAGTTGGAGAAATTCTAGTTGACGAGTTATCTCTTGGGCGACTTTTCCCTGATGTAGATCGAAGTCGTGCCATTTCCCGCGCCAGTGCAGTCTAAACTTTAGACGCGTCCAGCCAGGGGGTAGGTGGGGGTTGGCGACAGGGCCATTTTCAGTTAATTGGATGCCGCCGAATCCAAAAATTACAGCTTGCCAAATCCCACCAGCACTAGCGCCGTGAATTCCATCGTTGGTGTTACCTCGGTTATCTTCAAGATCCACCATTAACGCCCGCATAAATTGTTCGTAAGCTTCAGCTGATTTGCCCAAATCGGAAGCTAAAATGGCTTGAACTGCTGGGCCAAGGGACGAACCATAAGTAATATCAGTGCGGGGTGCGTAGTAGTCCCAGTTTGTCTGCAATGCTTTTTCGTTGTAGGGAAAATCTGCTGATTCCCGCATTAAATATAGGAGCATTAATACGTCTGGCTGTTTGAGTACTTGAGATTTGTTGGTTTTATCAATACCTAAGATCGGTTGCATAGAGCGATCGCGTGGTTCATAATCTGCTAAGTTGATATCTTCCAATTGGAAAAATCCCTCGAACTGCTCGATTAGTCCTGTTGATGGGTCATAGAAAAACAATATTTTGGCGATGATATCTTGCCAGTGCGATCGTTCCTCTGGGGTCAGCTTTAGTTTCTGTTCTAGTTCGGTGGCTCGTTCGGGGAATTTGTCAGCCAACCAATCATAGACGGCGATCGCTTTTTCTAAATGCCATTGCGCCATCCGGTTTGTAAAGGCGTTATTGTGGACTAATTCATGGTATTCATCCGCTCCGATTACTCCTCGAATTTCATACCGTGAGCGCTCAGAATTAAATTCGGCTCGGCTACCCCAAAAGAGCGCGGCATCTAAGATAATCTCTGCGCCGTACTTTTGCATCCAATCATCATCACCAGTAGCTTGCCAGTAGTTCCAGACTGCGTAGGGGATATCTGCATTGATATGAATTTCGCGATCGCGACACCAAATGCGCACGTCTTCGCCATAAAAATCACTGCCGATAGCCCAACGTGGTGTTACTTCATCTCCGGTATCAGCACTTTCCCAAGCAAACATTGCCCCTTTATAGCCGTAATGGGCTGCCTTGCGTCTAGCTCCTGGTAAGGTGTGCCAACGGTAACTGAGTAAGTTGCGGGCGATCGCTGGTTGAGTAAACAGAAATAGAGGTTGCATAAAAATTTCTGTATCCCAAAAAATATGACCGCGATAGCCAAACCCCGAAAGGGTTTTAGCAGGAATGCTCACCCTGTCATCATCTCGTGGGGCAGCAATCAGCAGTTGAAATAGATTGTAGCGAACAGCAAAAGTAGCTGTGCTATCCCCCTCAATCAGGATGTCACTTTGCTGCCAAACCTCATTCCATGCCTGCTCATTGGCTTTTAGTAATGTTGCGTAGTCTGGCAGTTGTGCGAGTTTTTCTTGAGCTGCTGGAACTGGTGCTTCAATCTCCCGCGAGGTAAAAACCGTCACAAGTTTTTCCACCGTCACAGTCTGCTGCGCTTTACCCAAGAAGGTTGTACTCAAGGTAGGATAACCAGGTGCGGTATTGACTTGCAAAGATGCTTCAGTGCCTAATATTGTCATCTTAGCTGCCATACCAAGTTCAATTCGAGAGTTGCGCGTGCGGCGTTGCAACCAGATTCCTTGATTAGTCTTGCCCTGATCTAATTCTTCCCAGTGATTGAAACCCTGATTTTCGGGATAGCCATTGATGCTAGCTTGAACTTCGATTAACCCCTCAAAATCTATTGGTGTTAAATGGCAGCGTAGCGCCAACACGTGCGGATCTGCAAGACTAGCAAAGCGTTCAAAGCTAATATCTATGGTGTTTCCACTGGGAGAGCGCCAACGCACGGCCCGAATCAGTAGTCCTTGGCGTAAATCAAGCTGGCGATCGTAGCTCAATATCTCACCTCGATCGAGACGGAAGCGATCGCCATTTACAATCACTATCAAGGGTAGCCAGTCAGGGCAATTTACCAGTTCAGTGTATACCACAGGCACATCATCATAGACACCGTGGATAAAAGTAGCTGGCAATGCATGAGTATAACCTTCCTCAAAACTGCCTCTGGTTCCCAGGTATCCATTGCCGATTGTAAAGACGGTTTCTTTGGAGTGCAATTGCTCAGAGTCAAACTGGGTTTCGATTAATATCCAGTCTGTGTAGATAAAATGGCGAGAACGACCTTTTGTTTGCATAAATTGGAGATTGGGAAATTTGATTCCGAGGTGGATGAACAAGTATCTGAGGTGGATGAACGGAGTTCCGAGGTGGATGAATCAGTCTTTTAGCTTAATGCTTCAAGTTCTAACTCCTTCTGATAGACTCAAAATTCCCATCCAGTCACAATTACGAATTACGTTAGCGAGTATTCGTTCGCTTTTAGCATCTCGTAGAGAGCGTCATTACGAATTACGAATTACGAATTACAAATTAGTCCCCATGTGCTTTTCCAAAATCTTTTCGACTCTGGGTTTATAAATGAGATGAAATAAGGTTTCCATGTAGCGATCTCTGGCTTCGTTATTTTCGGGAGCAACAAAATTCCAAAAACTAAACATTTTCGCAAGCAGTAGTAATTGATTGCTATGTAAATGCCAATTATATTTGTGATGAATTCGTTGACTCATCCATTCTGAAACTTCTGGCCAGTATTCAGCATGAGTATCGCATTGCTCAAGGAAGTCTAAAATTTTTGTTGCTGTTTCTTCTAAGTCTGTAGGATTAACATTAAATTGGTTTTCTTTGTTCTCGATAATTTCTAAAGAACCGCCAAATTGAGTAGCAAAAGTCGGCAAGCCAGAAATCATCGCTTCCAAAATACTCCGACCGAAGGATTCAAAAAGGGCAAAATGGACATAAATTCCCTGAGAATCGGCAACTACTCGGTAGGCTTCGCCGATGTCGCTGCTAGGAACACGCATTCCCACCCAGCGAATCTTGCCATCAAGATTATATTGGTCGATAATGTCGTGGAGTTTTTTAATTTCTTCTGCTTCTTCTGGGTTGCTAGCTTCATGTAGATGCAGTTTAGTAGTTAAGAGAATCAGGTTACAACGCTCTTGCAACGCCTGACTTTTACCAAAACATTCAGCTAAACCAGTGAAATTTTTGATTGAATTGATGGTATCAAGGGCAAAGATTGGTCGATTATTGGGACGTTCTAAATGTCCGAGAATTTGTGGATCTTCGCGGGTAAAGAGTAAGTCGTGGACTTGTGTACAAAGTTTAGAATCTCGGTTTTCTTTTTGGCTGTAGGGAAAGAAAATATTTTCATTTACTCCCGGCGGCACTAAGTTAAATTTAGGACTAAACAAATCAATTCCATCAACTACATGATACAACTGCGGCATCGTAAACCACTTATACGACTCGTATTGACCTATCGTATCAGGCGTGCCGACAATTTCTTGATAGGACGATGTGATGATAAAGTCAGCTGCATTCATGCTAATCAAATCGGCGGTGAATTGTGCCGAGAAATGATATTTATCTTCTAAATCTTGCCAATATAAATTGCTAAATAGATATTTAGGCTTTTCCAAAGAATGGGCAATGTTACACTGGGTGACTTTCATGCGGCGAGATAGCAGAAAGGCCACTAAGTTACCGTCGCTGTAATTGCCAACAACTAGATTAGGCTTACCTTGGAATTGAGCTAGTAATTCTCTTTCTGCATCTACAGCAAATTGCTCTAAATAGGGCCAAATATCAAACTTAGAAATCCAATTATTCGTAATTTCTGGATTGAATTCACCAAAAGGAACGCGCAATATCCAAGCATTTTCGGTATCTTGCACTTTTTCTAAGGGCAGGTTACAAAATGTGCCTTCACAGTTAGGAATTAATCGAGTCAGAATAATCACATGGGGTTTAATGCCTAGCTGGTCGAGTCCAGCGAGTTTGATTTGTTCGCGTAGTTCGTTTTCTAGACTGCGAGCTTGTTCGAGGACGTAGATAACTTGACCGAGTGTTTCATCTCTTCCCAAAACATCCTCTTGTCCAACCCAGCCGTGGACGGAA
This sequence comes from Nostoc sp. PCC 9305, assembly GCF_963920915.1. Taxonomy (NCBI): domain Bacteria; kingdom Bacillati; phylum Cyanobacteriota; class Cyanophyceae; order Nostocales; family Nostocaceae; genus Nostoc; species Nostoc sp. PCC 9305. Next base: position 15,097 of record NZ_CAWUDN010000069.1, on the reverse strand, counting down.
ACGAGGACGACGCGAAAGACGGCGGGGACGCGGGCTACAAATGTTTCTAAAATGCCGGGTTCTGGGGAGTAAATGAGTCGGTCGAGGAGTTCTAAAGTTTCGGAGACTCGCGCCGCAGTGTTACCCCAACCCGGCTCAAAGCCGAGTTCTTGGAGGTCAAAGCTAAATTTTTCATAAGGTTCATCAGGCGATCGCTCACTCAGCAATTTCAGCGCTAGCTTAATTTGTTTGGCTAACTCAATACCGGAAGAAATGCGATCGCTCAACAATAGGCGAATACCATTGCATTGCAGCCTATGTAATGCTTTAAATAACATTTCTACCCAATATTCAGAGTCAGTCAACAATTGATTGCACAGGTAACGATTGAGAAAGGCTAAACCTTGACCAATATTTCTCGCGTCGTCAATTCTTGGAGAACTCTCATAGAAGGGGTGGAGGTCGATTTCCAAAATATGGGGTTGGTAGCGGTTGACTAGACGATCTCTCACATCTAACAGCGCTTGAGGCGTCATCTGCTCGAACCTGCTAAAATCGGCTGTCAGTTGCCAAACTTCTTGATTAGCAATCCTCGGTCGAATCACGAACCAAGTACTTTCCTCTTCGAGAATTATTTCATGGGTGTACTGTATTAGTTTGCCAACAGAAGAAGAGTGGTAAAAATAAGCTGGCTTTTGGGATTGATGACAGTAATCAGCAAAAGCTTGCAAAATCTCGTTTCTTAGGAAGTAATGCTTACCTGAAACACTCAACGCATAAATCAACTGATGTAGAGCAGTTTTTTCATCACCGTTGGAGAGAGCTTGAACTAGTTCATACATGATGACGAATTCCAGAAATTTAGCTAGGTAACTACCTCATTTTTCTTTCCAGTTTTCGGTTTGCTTGAGGTATATTCCCCAAACGATCGTAAATTACTATAAAAATCTTCGCGTCTAGCTCTGGGATGAAAAACTGTGAGAACTTCAAATCTATGGGATGAGAGAGTGGGAAGGCAGACAAGGGAAAATTATTGAACGAGTTTCTTTCTCAGGTATAAAACACTATTTTCGATTAAGTACTAAAGCCAAATTGGCGCGATCGCTAGTAGAATATCACCCCATAACTAACAATTAAAAATTAATTTACGATAAATTAAATCTAGCAATTTTTAGTAGAATCAAATCAAATGTAAGCAGATTATTTGATTATTTGATGGGTTTGTAGTGAACGATTTATCGCTCAATTTTAAGCACTGAAGTGCTTACTACAAACTTTTATAACCATTCAAAACTTTTGCGATAGACTACTAGTCTGATATCAAGCCTATATTAATAACTTTTTGTAGTGCTTTTTCAAAGCTTATACCCTGTTTAAGAGCGATATACAAAAATACTATTGCAGCTGAACGAATTGAATTATCACAATGTATCAGAATCGGTTTGGGTAGTTCAGTGATGGTCTGATATATCTCAAGCATACCTTGATGATTAATATCTTCAGATTTAGTTTGGAGATTAAGATAATACAATCCCAAAAGCTCAGTTTTTTCCTGTTCATTAGCCAGCAAGCCTGTTTCGTCAGGCAAACGTAGGTTCAGTACAGACTTATAACCCTCATCAGCTATTTGTTGTAGCTGATCTAGTGTAATTTGCCCTGCGATCGCTAACTCATCATTAATCTTCCTAACAATATTCATCAACCGGATTAACCCCATTTTGCCAATGTTATCCACACCTAAATTTAAGAAAAAAATTTGAGGATCTTGTGAGGGATTAGGCACAAGAGGCAGAGGGAAAAACTTACTCCCTTATCCCCTTATCTTTACTATCCTCTAAATAGATGGTGTAAACTGTTCAATAATTCTCTGGCCGTATAGGGTTTTGATAAAACTACTTGCACATTAACATCAGCAGCTTGAGCAAACACTTCTATAGAGTTCAGCCCGCTACAGGCAATAATTTGAAGCTGGTTGTTCATTTTTCGCAAGGTGCGAATAGCGGTAATTCCATCCATTTCTGGCATCATTAGATCCATCAACACAGCATTGATTTGATGCTTGTGTTGGGCGTAAAGTGCGATCGCCTCAATGCCGTTACTGGCAGTGAGTATCTGATAGTTATGGTTTTCTAGGATGATTGTGGCGATCTCTCGAATTTGGGCTTCATCATCTACAACTAAAATAAATTCTCCCTCTCCTGGGAGCAAATCCAGGTCTTCTATCTTGAATACTGGGGTTGCTTCTACAGCTGGTATAAACAGGTCAAATTTGCTGCCTCTACCAACATTGCTAGATACTTTAATAAAACCGTCATGGCTTCTAATGATGCCCAACACTGTTGAAAGTCCGAGTCCCGTACCTTTGTTGACTTCTTTTGTGGTGAAAAATGGCTCAAAAATTCTATCTAATATTTCTGGCGGTATCCCAATTCCGTTATCGGCAACGGTAATCACAATATAATGCCCAACCTTGGCATCAAGATTCATTCTGGTATAAGCTTCATCAATAAACTTATTTTCCACAGAAATATTGATATTGCCACCATCTGGTAAGGCATCGCGGGCATTTACTAACAGATTCATTAACACTTGATGTAGTTGTGTAGTATCCCCAGCGATCGCGCAAATATCTTCTGGGATAACGGTGGAAAATTCAATAGATTTGGGAAATGTCTGTTTAGCAATTTGGATAATTTCTGAAATCAGATACTGGACTTGAATAATTGTCGGCTCTCCTTTACATCCCCGTGCAAAGGATAAGACTTGCTTCACTAAAGCTGCTCCGCGTTTGGCGTTGCTTTCTATCAGTGTCAGCAATTGCCCAGAAAGCTCTCCGTCTTGGAAAAATTTCCCCTGTAATAATTGAGCAGCTGCCAAAATTGGTGTCAATATATTGTTCAAGTCGTGGGCAATACCACCTGCAAGGGTACCAAGGCTTTCCAATCGCTGGGTGCGAAAAAACTGCTCTTCGAGTTGTTTCTTTTGGGTGATGTCAGTGTCAACAGTCAGGATGGATTTGGGATCTCCGGCAGAATCGCGCATCAATGTCCAACGGCTTTCCACAATAATTTTCTGACCGGATTTTGTAACTTTATGTAACTCACCTTGCCACGAGCCACTCTCAATTACGCTTTTTAGTGGTTCTTGCAATTGCTGCTGAATTCCGGCTGGGTATAAAATATCGTGGAGGTCTTTGCCAATAACCTCTGTAGAAAGCCAACCATAGATCCGTTCTGCACCTTTATTCCAGAATAAGATTTGAGACTGGAAATCTCGAACTAATATGGCGTCGGTAGCGATATCAAGTAGGGCGGCTTGTTCGGAAATTTTTTGTTCCGCCAGCTTGCGCTCGGTGATATCCCTATTTGTACCGATGATCCGGATCGGCTGACCGATTTCGTTATAGTAGACCTGACCTTTGCAGTTTAACCAGTGTAGGCTGCCGTCGGGCCAGATAATTCGATACTCTATAGATCCCTTTCCTTCCTCAATCATGCGAGCTATAGTCGCAGCTACAGATTCGCGGTCTGCTGGATGAATTAAATTGAAATAGTCTTCAACAGTTGGACACAAGATATTGCTCGGCAGACCATAAAGTAGCCCCATATTGGCAGACCAAACACAAGTATTGGTAATCAGGTTCCGATCCCATATCCCTATTTGGACGGCTTCGGTCGCTAAACTCAATCGCGCTTCACTTTCCCGCAGTGACTCTTCAGCCAGCTTGCGCTCGGTGATATCTTCAGCAATGCCACCATAGTAGTTAACTTGTCCTTGGTCATCATAGACAGCAAAACCCCGATTCCAAATCCAACGGATCGATCCGTCAGGTCGCAAAATCCGATATTCTGCTGAAATGGATTGACTGCCACTAAGCAGTTGCTCGATTGATTGGGTGGCGCGATCGCGATCGTCTGGATGAACTGTGTCTACCCAAAATGTTGGCTGCTCAAATAGACCTTGGGAAGATCGACCCCAAATCTTCTCATAAGCAGGACTAATGTACAAAGGGTAGAATGAATCTGCGCTAGCAATCCAGATCGTGGCGTGGGTGTTTTCGGAAAAAGTGCGGAATTTCTCCTCACTTTGGTGTAATGCTGCTTCGGCAAGTTGGCGGTCGTGTAGCGCGGCTCGCTGTTCGGTAATATCTCTGCCTACCAGTTGTATTTCAACAACCTCTTCTTTGTCATTATGAATTGCGATCGCATTCCATTGAAAGTAGCGGATACCGTTGACTGTAAATGCACATCGCTCACAATTAGTCAAGGGATAAGATGAAGATCCTAAAGCTATGATACTTTCCATCACTTGAGGCAAGTCATCTGGATGAAGAAACTGGAAAAATGGCTGACCACGAAACTCATCTTGTTTCCAGCCGAAGGTTTGACAAGCTGCCACATTGGCAAAGGTAATCTGCCCCTGCAAATCAATGCGAATAATTACATCATTTTGGCTTTCCACAAGTTGGCGATAAAGGTTTTCGCTCTGCCGTAATGCAGCTTCTGCGCTTTCACGTTCAATAATTTCTTGTTGCAACAGGACGTTAGACATCACAAGTTCTGCTGTCCGTTCCGTTACTCGTTGTTCTAACTCCTCGTAAGCTTGGTGCAGTTTTTCTTTCACAACCTGGAGTTCTTCGAGGGCTTGCTGAAGTTCCTGATTAACTTGCATCATTTAAGCCGATTGTGCCTCAACCCATAATTTTAAATTATTTTGACTTTGGCTGTGGACTTGCTCTATCTCAATTGGCTGAATATTTTCTGACCGATCGAGACAATAGCTTCGACTAAAAAACTATCAGGGCTAATCGATCGTAGAGAATAATTAATAACATGATCTAAGCTAGCTAATTTAAGTAGTTGCTCGTTGAATTTTATGGTTAATTTGTCAATTATAGTGAGCTTCCTGGAATTTATCTGAATATAATTTGAGGATTTTGTGAAAAAACCGCTCAATCAGCCTGAAAGTATTACTTAATAAATATGTATAAGTTTTGCTAATTTATTAAGTATTTTAACTATCCTCACAAGTTCCTTATATTTAAAGACTATAGTCAAAATATAGACAGTTTGTTTTAAATATTTACGGGCTTCTCAAGTAGCTGCCCTGAATTGCAATAACACTTTTATGAACAGGATTTGAGAAAAATATGAATTACTGCCCTTGCTGCTCAAGCTTACTTTTAGAACATATACGTGGTGCAGAGACTTACTGGTTTTGTCGCCACTGCTGGCAGGAAATGCCTATCTATGATTGGAACGAATCCAGTTCATTCGCTGATGTTGTCATGGGTAAACTACCTAGAAAGCCTCAACAAGAAAAACGTAGGAGTACTATTGTTTACGCAAGCCAATGGCAATCGATTACCGAATGGATTGGGCTAGAAGAGTTATCTACGTAATCCAATTTACTGAAATCATTTAGTATAATGATTTTTCTTAATTTCAGTAATCAATTGCTCAAGAATGTGAGACTTTAGCCAAAGTATCAGGTACTAACTGATACAGCTAGAAAAAGAAGACAGAAAACTTTCTCAAACCTACAGCCAAAGAGGTGAGGTTGCTTCTGAGGTTAGGCTATATCTGACTTGAGGTAGCAACCTCTAATTGACCATTCCCATAGAGAGTAGGGGAACCAGAGGACAATGGTAAGTTTGTAGGGCAACTCTAAAAAACTTGTATGTACACCGTAGTAGTCATGTCAATAAATAATTGATGGATAAATTCCTTCTAGAGACGGCGATTTATCGCGTCTCTCTAACCGTCAAAATGAATTTGACAGACTAGTAGCTCGGTGTTCAATAATTATCGTTGGAATAAAGAAGGGAGAAAAAGGGTTTGAACCTTGTTTACTTTTCTTTACACAGTTTGTTTTGAATGCGCCAACTTTCTTAACAGAGAATTGTTGCTACGCTAGCGATGCTTCTCTTATCTTTTCAAGCATCTCAGCCATCCATCAAGATTTATTGCTTACTTTAATAATCTCTTGCTTATAGCCCTCGATTAATTCGAGAGTTTTTAATGTTGAAAAATGAATTTTTAATTTTGATTGTATTGGGATGCAGCTAATAGTGGTTTAGCTTTATACAGCCTCAATCATTTTCCCAATATTCATGATTCAGTAAATCGATAATTCTATCTCTGAGTAGAAATTCATTTTTTTCTAACTCAAGTTCAAAATTAACCCAGTCACGATGAGGAATATATTTACAGAGGGTATAAATTGGCTGCTGACGGTTAACAAGTCTCTTTTTAACAAGTTGAAGCGCTTCTTCCTGAATAACCTTGATGTCATATTTAACCGTAGTATTCATAAGTCGTTCCTTTATTTTCAATCAAGGAATTAAGACTCAAAACAATAGTTGCTTTGACTCTCCCTTAAACTTATCAAATAAAATTGGCGAGAATTGTGAAGAATCAAGACATTAATAGTTGCTGGAAGTTAAATACAAGAGATTTCAACTTCTCTACGAACGCCAACAGCGTGTCGGAGACAGAGGCTACGCCAACATGAGATACAGAAATAATCGATCACTTTCCCCTTTGTAAGTGTTGCCACTACGTTGGTCAGCCCGACTGACTTGTTTGCTCTTAGACTTTCCGCTATGAAAGCAAGTGGGGTGCGGGTGGGGGAAAGGTGTAACTTGTATAGTTACAAATAGTAAAATACTCTTTATGGATTTAAGTATACCCTCTTTAGATAGTTTCTTGTAGAAGACATATCCAGAAATTAAATAATATGCACGATCTAGAACCCTTGTAGAGACATAGCATCGCTACATCTTTCTACATTCTTTTTCACCAAATGTCTAGAGCAATAAGGTTAGGACAACAAGCTGCAAACATCAAAAGAGAATGATAGATGTTCTCTGGGCGACTTGTCAGAAGGTAGGCTAGGGTAAAGAACATTCTCTAGAAAACTTATATTATGCTCCTGAATCTTGATAAAGTTCGTCAATATTTTCCGGCTCTAGCTGGTGAGTGGACTTTTTTTGATAATGCCGGTGGGTCACAAACCTTGAAAAAAGTAGTAGATAGAATTAGCGAATTTCTCCTCAGCTCAGATGTCCAATTAGGAGCTTCTTATGGAACCTCTCAACTGGCTGGAGAACGATTGGCTTTAGCAACTAGGAGAATGGCTACTTTCATTAATGCTAATTCTTATAAAGAAGTAGTCATGGGGCCATCTACTACAATGATGTTGAAAGTTCTTTCAATATGTCTGGGTCAAACCTTTACACCTGGTGATGAGGTGATTGTTACTAATTGTGACCATGAGGCCAATATTGGTGCTTGGGTCGCTCTTGAAAAACAAGGAATGAAGGTTAAAGTGTGGAAAGTTCGCCCAGATACTTTAGAACTTCATTTAGCAGATTTAGAACCATTGATGAGTCAGCGCACAAAACTGGTAGCCTTGACTCATGCTTCTAATGTTCTGGGAACCATCAATCCAATCAAAGAAATTGCTGCATTTGTACACGATCGCAACGCTATGATTTGTGTAGATGGTGTAGCTTATGCACCTCACAGATTAGTTGATGTCCAAGATTTAGATGTTGATTTTTATACTTTGAGTTTTTATAAAGTCTATGGGCCGCACCATGCTCTACTTTATGGCAAAGAAGAACATTTATTAAGATTGCCTGGTCTTAACCATTATTTTATTGAACAAACAGATATACCTTATAAATTTCAGTTAGGGAATGTCAATTTTGAATTAAGTTATGGAATGTTAGGTTTATGTGATTATTTAAGTGAATTAGCACAATTGCACTACGGAAATGAAACCGCACCTGATTTGAGAAATCAAATGATGCAAGCGTTTGATTTAATTAGCATACATGAAGAACATATTAGCGATCGCCTCTTAAATTACCTCAACAGTAAGCCGAATGTGCGAGTGATTGGTCAAGCAAAGGCTGACCGGAAATTCCGTGTACCAACTATATCTTTTGTCGTTGATGGAATAAATAGCTCAACTATTCCCGCAAAAGTTGACCAACATTATATTGGGATTCGTTATGGGGACTTTTATGCCAAACGGCTCATTGAATACCTGGGGTTAGCGTCCCAAGGTGGAATAGTCCGGGTGAGTATGGTGCATTACAACACCCTTGAAGAAGTTAACAGCTTGATTGAGGCTTTTGAGCAGACATTTTAACTAATTCGTAATTCGTAATTCGTAATTCGTAATTATTAGGTTTAATTCAAGATGCTTGGGTTAAACCTTTTTTCATCTCCTGCTCTCCCTATCTGTCTTAAAGCCAAGCAATTGAAGTTGAATTCTTCCTCTCCTACAAAGATACTACGCGCTCGTCTATACGTGCTTTTATTTCACACAGTGTCTAAATCCCTTTATGCAACTGTTTTTAATTACGAATTACGAATTACGAATTACGAATTACAAAGCTGTAAAACTTGCACTTCTTCTTGTGGCGAAATTAACGTTTTACCCACTGGTAGAACAGCTAAGGCATTGGTTTGAGCTAAATTAATTAAATTGCCAGAACTGTGACTACCTCCAGCTTTGTGAAATTCATAAACACCATCAATTAAATGCAATTTACCCCAAAGGTAAGTTTCACGTTTGCCGTTCGATCGCAATTCATCATGCGATCGCACTTTCAAAAATCTTGGTTCCCAACCTTCAGTAATTCCCGAAAGTTTCTTGATTGCTGGTAGCACAAACCGCCAAAATGTTACCAACACAGCAGCAGGGTTGCCTGGTAAACCAAAATAAAGTGGGGAGTTTGTAGAGACGCGATTCATCGCGTCTGTACTGGGGAAAGTGGCGACAGTCAGGGGTTTTCCTGGACTAATTTCCACAGCCCGAATGTGGATTTTTGCTTTTAGTGACTCTAGAATTTTGTCAATATAGTCATAATCTCCCACTGAGACGCCACCAGAAGAGAGAACTATATCAGCGATCGCAATGGCGTGGGCAATAACTTTCTCCAAAGCAACTGGATCGTCTTTCACAATGCCTAAAATTAACGGTTCTGCGCCACTTTGTCTTACCAAAGCTGCCAGCGCATACTGATTAGAGTCCACAATTTGCCCTGGTTGCAACGGTCGATCGACTATCACCAGCTCATCACCAGTGGAAAAAATTGCCACACGCGGACGGCGATAAACACTTAATTGCGGACACTGTGCTGCTGCCAATACCGCAATTTCTGAGGCATTTAACTTAATTCCTGCTGGTAGTAGTTGTGTTCCAGCTTGATAGAAAGATGCTTTGTGTCTGACAAATTCTTGCGGTTTTGGCGCATCCAGTATAAACAGGCGGTTTTCCTCGCGGCGTGTCTTCTCTTGCATGACTACAGTATCCGCACCTGCTGGGATTACCGCACCCGTGAAAATTCGTGCGGCTTGCCCTAGTTGAATCGTAGACTTGGGCTGATACCCAGCCGGAATCTCTTCAACAATTTCTAAAATAGCTGGTTGTTCGGCGTTAGAGTGCTGTACATCTTCGTAGCGAACTGCGTAGCCGTCCATTGCCGAATTATCCCAATGGGGAAAATCTAGCGGACTGGTGACAGGTGTTGCCAAAATGCGACTATCTGCTGTCAATAAATCTACAACTTCTGTATCCCGTTGACGATCCAACGGCTGCACCAAATTTAAAATAATTGCTTCTGCATCGCTGACTGATAACATAGCGATCGCCTCCGACTTTTATTCTTTATCCCTGTAAAATAACACTGAGGACTCAATCAACAGAGCATTTTGTTCTAATGATTCTGATTTTTTGAAAGCTGCTTAATTTTATTGCTTGATTTTGGAGGTTGTTTTTTGTCTTTTCTATACCCCTAAACGCTTACGTTAAGAGTAATTTGGCTCATCTCTACCAATACCTAATTCTCTTAGCTTTACTTTGATACTTGCCCAGTCTTGACCACAGTAGTAGTATTTTTTCTCTAGTAAGTTTACCAAATAGTATCCTACCTTCCCGCCATTAATCCGAAATAATTCAATCACAACTTTCTTTTTAGTTGTACCGAACATGAATTCTATATCACTCTCATTTGGTAGATTCAGTGGGTTATAAAAGGTTTTACCTTTAAGAAAATGCCAATAAGATTTTTCTGGGGTAATTTTACGTTCGATAATTCGGTATTTAATAGGATGAATTATTTTTTCCATAGGACTTACGCAAGAGCTTTCTGAAACTCTTATTTCTCCGTGTCCTCTGCGCCCTCTGTGGTTCGTTTTTTCATGATTTTGCGTAAGTCCTGTTCCATAGAAACTTCTTAAGAGGTTGTTTGAAAAGTCTAATATATTACTCACTGGGCGACTGGAAGTCGCCTAATACTTTTCAAACATCCTCTAAGAGTTAAACTTTTCTTTTATCCCTGTAAAGTAACACTGACCAATTTTAGATTTTGGATTTTGGATTGATTTCTGCTTGAGGCTAAACCCCAAACTACACACTGTTAGTAAACCGATAATTATGCTTCCCTCGGGGACTTTGGATACCTGAACCGAATTGTTGCTTAAATCTAGGATTTGCTTTGTGCCTACTGTATCTCTATTGTTAAAACCAAATTCTTTAGCTAGAACCTCATCACTAAAACCTTCATCTATGAGTGCGAGATTATTATTAAGCCATGCGTCGCCGGGAAACTCATCATCTTTGCCAACATCAAAAGGGCCAAAGATTTGCTCGGTAGTACTATCAAAGTTGAATCTCAAAAAGCCGTAGTTAGATACGCTATTAAGCACTGGAGTGAAACTATTGATGAGATTACTCAAAGGATCGAAGAAAGAAATTGAGAGAGATTGCAAGTTTTTCGTAGCTCCCAAACCATTTTCAGAAATGACGCTGGGAGCAGTTGTTGTATCGTAGTTAAATGAACCTTTAGCTGAATAACCAGTATTTCCTTTCCAATTAAAGTTGAACTCAGCAGCATGAGCTAGGTTGTTGGTGGTTATGGCGATCGCTAACGCTAAAGTAGTAGTCGTCACCAGACTAATAGCTGTTTTGGTAAACAGATGTGTCATAGATACAACTTCCAAATAAATTAAAATGAAGTTTCTACAACAATACAATATAGATGTACAACCCTACTGTATGTTGCATCCATGACGTGTAGTAGCTGCTCTATGAGATGCCAACCAAGTACTAACAGAGTATAAAAAGTGTGTAGTTGCTTGATCCTATTTTTAAGTCGTGCAGTTGGCAGGGGTACAAATTTTTGTTGGCTGGTTTTTGTTCCTTTACAGCGCAGCAACTAGCCAAGTCATCATCTTAATATTAAAAACAGGAGCGATCGCTATTTCCCAACCCCTAAATAAAAATACCTATTTTGTATGAGTATCGAACGACTTCCCCAAAAACACTATCCCAAGGCTGAGATTGGACGCCGAGGTATGGCATTGGGACTTGATTTCCTTGGTGTCTGGTTAGTCAGTTCCCTACTGGGAGGCAGCGATATCGGGATTCAATTTGTTGAAATCTTAGTTTTTGTAATACTTTGGCTGTTTTTGCGGGTAGTGGTGGTATACAACAATCAAGGCCAAAGTTTAGGGCGTTGGGCGTTCGATTTAAAGGTGTTGGAAGTCGAAGATGGGGAAGTAGTGGGCAGAATTCCCGATTTGCTCTCACTGGTGAAGCGAGAGGCGATTATTGGCTTGGGTGCTTTATTAGTGTCAATTGCCCTGAGCAATATTAGAGCCAATCCGACTGCTATACTGCTAGTAATTCCCCTAGCAATTGATTGCGGGACTGCCTTCTCTGATACCCAGATGCGGCAGGCTTTACACGATCGCTATTGTGGAACTTTCATCGTTTCGTCGCGTCGTGGCTACTCGCTCGATATAAAAATTAAAAGATTAGTTGAAAATATGCGGCGGAATGTGAGAAGATAGTCATTTGTGTTTATTCTCTTCAGGCTTCACTGTTTGTAAGATTATGGCTAAGAGTAAAGGTGCCCGCATTATTATCACACTAGAGTGTACTGAGTGCCGGACAAATCCAGATAAACGTTCTGCTGGTGTTAACCGTTATACCAGTACTAAGAATCGTCGCAACACCACCAACAGGCTAGAACTGAAAAAGTTCTGCACCCACTGCAACAAACATACCGTTCACAAGGAAATTAAGTAGAGATGAGTTATTTCCGTCGTCGCCTGTCTCCGATCAAGCCAGGAGAACCAATCGATTATAAAGATGTTGATTTATTGCGTAAGTTTGTCACCGAGCGGGGAAAGATACTGCCACGTCGGATTACCGGACTTACGTCTCAGCAACAGCGAGAGTTGACATTAGCAATTAAACGTTCGCGGATTGTGGCTCTGTTGCCATTTATCAATGCGGAAGGCTAAAAAGAGTGATGAGTTATGAGTGATGAGTGATGAGTTAAGAACCAAAACTCCTAACTCCTAACTCCTAACTTAAAACTATTTAAACTGTTCACCAAATTAGAGTGCGAGAGTTGTGGAGAAGGGGACGCTAGTTGAATTTAGGGTTCAAGGCGATCGCCGTCTGGGCATCGTAGAACGTCCAGACGGTAAAACCCGCTGGTTTGTGGTAGACGAACGTGGTCAATCCCACAGCCTCGCGCCTAGACAAATAACCTATACAGTTACCGGACAGACTTACAAGGCTTCTGAAATTGCCAGCTTTTTGGAGCAGATCGAGCCTTATTTAGACCCATCTAGTTTAGAAGTGGCTTGGGAATTACTGGTTGAAGATGGGGAAACAGTTACCCCAGACCAAATGGCGAATCTGCTATTTTCAGAATCAGCCGCGCCTCCTCGTTACGCCGCCTATTGCTTGTTATCAGACGACAAACTTTATTTCAAGCAAAAAGGAGACGCTTACGAGCCGAGAACTGCTGCTCAAGTGGCAGAACGCAAGCACCAACTGGAAGTAGAGGCACTAAAAGCTAAAGGACAGCAGGAATTTTTAACTCGTGTAGAGCAGGCGCTCAAAGGTGAAGCAGTAGAGTGGCAGCGCCACGATCGCCAGCGCTTAGAAGGACTAGAAAAATACGCAGCGCTGATAGCTGACACGGTGCGGACGGGGGTTAATTATGACTCCTTAGCTCGTGCTTATCCGCCCAGCGCTCCAGTATTAGAAACTATGACCATGCTGGGACGGCCCACAACACCCCAAGGGGCTTTTCAACTATTAGTAGATTTGGGTTGCTGGAGTCCTTATGAAAACTTGTTCCTGCGTCGTTCTTCAATTCCGATTCAATTTCCTCATAAGGTATTAGAAGTGGCGCAACAGCGTTTGGATTTCCCGCCGATTGACTCAGATACAAGCCGCCTTGATCTGACTCACCTGAAGGTTTACACCATTGATGATGAAACTACCACAGAGATCGACGATGGTCTAAGTTGGGAAGTATTGCCTGATGGACGGGAACGCCTTTGGGTGCATATCGCCGATCCCACTAGATGGTTAGTACCGGAAGATGAATTAGATTTGGAAGCCAGAAAGCGCGGTAGTACAGTCTATTTACCGACGGGAATGATTCCCATGTTTCCAGAAGTGTTGGCAACTGGGCCAATGAGTCTGATCCAGGGAAAGGTTTGTTGCGCCCTAAGTTTTGGAATTATTTTGGGTACAACTGGGGGAGTGGAAGATTATAGCATTCATACCAGCTTTATTAAGCCGACTTATCGCCTTACCTACGAAGATGTAGATGAAATGCTGCAATTGCGGGTACAAGCAGAACCAGAAATAGCTGCGATCGCTATTTGGGCACAGCGGCGCAGAGCTTGGCGTTACGCTCAAGGGGCAATTAGCATCACCATGCCCGAAGCAACAATCAAAGTCAAAGGTGAGGAGATCCACATTGATATTTTGGACGATTCCCCATCGCGGCAACTGGTAGCAGAAATGATGATTGTTGCCGGTGAAGTTGCGGCTCGTTATGGTAAAACTCATAACATCCCTTTGCCTTTTCGCGGTCAACCGCAACCAGAATTACCTCCAGATGAGGAATTGCTTCTACTTCCAGCTGGATTCGTTCGCGCTTGCGCCATGCGTCGTTGTATGCCCAAGAGTGAAATGAGCATTACGCCTTTGCGTCATGCTGGTTTGGGCTTGGATACTTACACTCAAGCAACCTCTCCCATCCGCCGCTACAGTGACTTACTCACCCATTTTCAAATTAAAGCTCATTTGCGGGGTGAAGTTCTGCCATTTTCCGCAGATCAACTTAAAGAAGTGATGATGACTGTCACCAGTATCACCCAAGAAGTGACGATGGTGGAACGACAAACTAATAGATATTATGCTCTAGAGTATTTACGCCGTCATCCAGAAGAAACTTGGGATGTAACAGTGTTGATGTGGCTGCGAGAAGACAGCAACTTAGCTCTAATTTTGTTAGAAGATTTGGGCTTGCAGTTGCCAATGGCTTTCAAACGTTCCGTGAACTTGGGCGAACAGATAGTAGTGAAAGTGAGCCACGCCGATCCACAAAAAGATATGATCCAGTTCCAAGAAATAATTTATCAAGAAGCCCAAACAGCGGCGAATTAACTAATTCGTAATTCGTAGTTCGTAATTCGTAATTGATATTACGAATTATTTTCAACTTACTCCAAAAACTTTCTGACTTTTCACAATATCTGGAAAAAGTAAGTTGTACGCATTGTAAGTGTTTATCGGGATTTAGAGTAGAGATAGTTTTCTTAAGTGAGGATATTCCTTAAGATTGTATTTGATGTAAGCGATCGCTATCTCTAGCCAATATGTCAGAAAATAATCACAAAGTAATTATTTTTGATACCACCATGCGTGATGGAGAATTGACGCCTGGTGTAAAGATGAATTTACAACAAAAAATTACTATCTCTCAATTGCTCGAAGAAATGGGAGTAGATATTATTGAAGTTGGTTATCCAGCAAGTTCTCAAAAAGATTTTGATGAAGTCTTTAATATTTCTAAAATAATTAAAAATTCTACTATTTGTGGGCTAGCTAGTTCCAATTCAAATGAAATAATCACTCTTGCTGAAGCAATTAAACCAGCGATAAAAGGTAGAATTCACACTTATACTCCGGTAAATCTGAAAAATCAGTCTAAATTAAGCAAAGAAGAAGTATTATAGCGGTTATTAGTCTAGTCCAGTACAATAGGAAAGAGCAATTTTACTGA
>NZ_CAWUDN010000068.1:0-43273 GCF_963920915.1 Nostoc sp. PCC 9305 | reverse complement strand
GATTAACTCAGCCCTGCTGGGTCATTTTGTATGGCTTAGTCTAAACTCCAGTCTCCAATCTCCATCAATGTCTCTTCTTCTTCGGCAGTAAATTCGTAGGGAACTGGCTTGGCAATGCCCAAAGTACCATGCAATCGGCCATTCAGCATCAGCGGTACTGCGATGGAACCTTCTACCTTCGTTTCTTTTGCTGAGGGTCTAGCCACTCCTGATTCGTCGGTTTGCAGGTTGCAAATCTGTACGGGTCGCTTGCGTTCGGCGGCGACACCAGCCATTCCTTTACCAATAGGAATTATCGTCATTTTAGGCAAAAGTAATTCTGGAATGCCCTGGTAAGCCTTTACGTGCAATAACTGGCTGTCTTTATCTAGGGTATGGATGCTACCTGTAGAGCAGTCGAAAGCGACCAGGATTTCGGTAAGCAGTCGGTTCCAGTCGATGGCAGACCCTTCAGCCAGAGTATCAAAAATGGTTTTGGTATTTAAAGTCATAGTCGTAGGAAATAAAGTTTGATCGTAAACGCGGAAAATAATTAGGAAAATTCACTTAGCAAAACCAATCTGCCTTTTTCACATACCGTGAAAAGTCAGGGGAATTTATGGGGCGATCGCACCTAGAGAGGTCTGTTGTCTCCAAGAATATTGGTAAAAACCCTACAGACGTAGATAGATCGGATTAGAAGTTTGTGCGATCGCTTTCAGTACAGATGGCAAAACTTTGATCGGTAGTAAGGATAAAATTATCAATATTTGGCAACTAGCATAGTGATTTAGTCCCCGATCAACTGAGGGACGGTAGAATATACCTAATTTTCGTAGCTTCAAAAGCCAAACTATGACGATGCATTCCACACTCCAACGTGCATTTACTAACCGCCGCGTTTTAAAAGTGATCAGCGGTTTAAATAACTTCGACGCCGCTAGCGTCGCTGCTACAGTCAAAGCTGCTGAATTTGGCGGTGCTACTTTTGTCGATATTGCCGCCGATCCAGCTTTAGTTCAACTAGCTAAAAGTTTGACAAATTTACCTATTTGTGTTTCAGCAGTAGAGCCAGAGAAATTCGTGCAAGCTGTAGCAGCTGGTGCTGATTTAATTGAAATCGGGAATTTCGATTCCTTCTATGCTCAAGGACGCCGTTTTGAAGCTCTAGAAGTGCTAGCGCTGACTAAGCAAACCCGCGCTCTCCTCCCGGAAATCACCCTATCTGTCACCGTTCCCCACATCTTGGAACTAGATCGACAAGTACAGCTAGCAGAAGAATTGGTGAAAGCTGGAGCCGATATTATCCAAACCGAAGGCGGTACTAGCAGTAACCCAGTTCACCCCGGAACTCTAGGATTAATTGAAAAAGCTGCTCCCACCTTGGCAGCAACTTTTGAGATTTCCCGTGTAGTTTCAGTGCCAGTATTGTGTGCTTCCGGCATTTCTAACGTTACCGCACCATTAGCGATCGCTGCTGGTGCTGCTGGCGTTGGTGTTGGTTCTGCCATCAACCAACTCAATAGCGAAGTTGCAATGATTGCCGCCGTGCGTGGCTTAGTTGAAGCCTTAGCGACTGCAAATGTAGTAATGAGTTAAGAGTGATGAGTTAGGAGTTAAGAGTGATGAGTTATGAGTTGAAGAAACTTATTTATTCAAAACTTTTAACTTCCAACTCCTAACTTCTAACTTCCAACTCCTAACTTTTAACTTCTAACTCATAACTTCTTTCAACGCATAAATCACCTGATCTTGCTGCTGTTGTGTCAGTTCTGGGAACATAGGCAAGGATATAACCTCATGGCAAGCTTGCTCTGCTATTGGTAAGTCTCCAATTTCATAGCCCAGACTTTGATAAACTGGCTGCAAATGTAAAGGGTGGGGGTAGTAAATCATTGAACTCACGCCCTGTTCTTGCAATTGACTACGCACCCAATCTCGATATTTGGCGCTAGAACCATTGCGTCCTTCGCCGGATATGCGAATAGTGTATTGATTCCATACCCCGATACCCCCAGGTAATTCTTGGGGCGGGACAATCCCCGGAACTTGACTAAGGGACTGATAGTAATAGTTGGCAATATCTCGGCGGCGATCGTTCCAAATATCTAAATAACGTAGCTTAATCTGCAAAATGGCTGCTTGTAGAGCATCCAAGCGGCTATTTACACCGATTTCCTCGTGTAAATATCGAATCTTACTACCATGATCTCGTAGTATTCGCAGTTTAGTAGCGATCGCTGGATCGTTAGTCGTTATTGCTCCACCATCGCCGCAACCACCAAGATTTTTGGTGGGGTAGAAACTAAAGCAACCAATATGTCCAATACTTCCGACTTTTTCACCCGCCCAAATCGCGCCTGTAGACTGAGCGCAATCTTCAATTATTGACAAATTGTGAGACTTAGCGATCGCCATTAATGATGTCATATCCACAGGTTGTCCAAAGAGGTGAACCGGGATAATCGCTTTAGTTCTGGGTGTAATCGCCGCCGCGACTTTCTCCACGTCTAAATTAAACGTAGTCGCGTCAATATCAACGAAAACAGGCTTTGCACCGACGGCGCTAATTACTTCAGATGTCGCAATAAAGGTAAAAGGCGTTGTAATCACTTCATCGCCTGCACCAATGTCCAAGACTCGTAACGCTAAGTAGAGCGCATCAGTACCAGAATTACAAGCCACACATTCAGTAACGGTATTATAAGCGGCAAATTGTTGTTCAAAGCCTTCGACTAAGGGGCCGCCAATATAGCGGCCGGAAGCTAAAACCTCTAAGACGGCTGCACTTACTTCTGCTTCAATGGTGGTGTATTGCTGCTTGATATCAAAGACAGGGATGGGATTTACACTTTGGATCATGAGTTCTCATTTTATCGGGAGATACAAAGGATGCACTTCGACAGTCAATTTTTGCTGATTGAATTGTGAATCAAAGAGGAGCTACTAAAAGACTATCGCCCAAGATACGCATCTATTAGGGTTTTTACTTAAATTGTGGTGCGGGAAACCACTGCACATTTAATTTACAGATAGTAGGCATACTAGGTGTTTGCCATGTTAAGGTCGTACCATTTTGAATTGATGAAAGTGATATATATCAACCAAGATCCAACACATCTGGTCAAAGTTCCAGGAGTGTGTGCTGCTTTGAGAGGAAAATACCAGGAGATAGAGAACCCATGCAGGATCTGATCGAGCTGGATTTTGTGGATTTAGCTATTGGTGTGGGATTGATGGCGATCGCCATTGGTTTATCTGCCTGGGAAAAATTAGGATTAGAGTTGAACTTAGCCCTTGCTACTGGGAGAACCATCTTACAACTTCTTGTATTGGGATACATTTTAGATTTCATCTTGGCTTTAGACAATGCTTGGGCAGTTTTGGCGCTATTAGCAATAATGCTGACAATTACGGCGATTGTCGCACGAAATCGCATCAGCCAAAAAATTCCTCATGTGTTGCCTTTGGTGTGGGGTGCAATTTTAATTAGTACCGCCGTGACAGTGTTTTACATCAACTTCTTGATCGTTCAACCAGAGAGATGGTACGAACCACAGTATATAATTCCCCTTGCAGGGATAGTCTTAGGTAACGCTACCAATGCAGCTGCGATCGCAGGCGATCGCCTTGTCAGCACCATTAATTCCAGCCATCTCGAAATAGAAACCCATTTAAGCTTAGGTGCAACTCCAGAGCAAGCTGTTAGCCAGTATCGCAAAGACGCCATCAAAGCCGGATTAATTCCTACTCTCAATCAAATGATACTCATAGGTATGGTCGCAATACCAGGAATTACCACCGGACAGTTATTAGCTGGTGTCAAACCTCTGGATGCTGTATCCTACGAAATTTTGATTATGTTTATGGTTGCTTTTGCTAACTTGTTGACAACAGTTTTAGTCACAAAGGGGTTGTGTCGTCAATTTTTTAATTCCGCCGCGCAGTTGGTGAGATGAAGAGTAGGGTGAAGGGATTAATCTACTCCAAAATAAGTATTTCATTTCCTTGTAGGGGCGTATAGCTAGCTGTGCGCCCCTACGAAGTCTCTACGCAATTGAAATATAAAGATATCTTGGAAACGCATCTATCCTATGAGGTATTTTATACAAAGCATAAATAAATATTTATATAGTTATTTAAAAATCATGTGATTTCAGTATTCAAACCTGACGCTGTAAACCTGAGAACTCAATGTATTGCCGTCTATCGGAGGTAACAGAACCAAAAGAGGAATGTCATCATTAGGAGATGTACCTTTAGGCAGGGATGTCAAGTAGGTGAAATATTTATTAATATTGTTAATAGATAGTAAATGTAAATTCAGCGTCAGGAATCCGAAAAAATTCCTAATGGCAGGTATTGAGCATCAATCACCAGATTGTTCACCAACGGAACAGAAGATTATGAAAGATCAAAAACGATCCGACTCTAAAGAATTCGTCGGAAATCTCAAGAATGGGATTTGGCTATTTGGCCTGTCATCCTGGGTATTTGGCATTACCGATCGCAGTATTGCTTCATTTGCAGATGGTTATCTATCTGCTTTGGATTTGACGCAACTATTTACGGCGGCTACATTCTTTGTAGCGTGGCTATTTTTGAAACCGACATCCAGAGTGTAAGTTAACCAACTGATTAGTATCCAGTCACTTTTGGCACTAGTCCGATTGAGATTTAGAAAGTTATCTATTTGATGCCATAAGGGGTGTGCGACAGAATGCATAAATTATTTTGTATCGATCGCAATCAAGGTAATTCGTAAAATCTTCGAGTTACCCTGATTTCGAGTTCTTACGAAAGAGAATCAGCATATATACCAAGTTCGCGCAACCACTGTGCCAGCATTTGGGCAAGTTCTGGCGGCGTTAGTAATTTGATTTTGGTGTATCTAAAAAAATTTTTCTAATTTTCCGGAACTGATTATGCTCATGTGGTAGTCATTATCATCAGATTAGCGATTTATACTGAAACTCTATAACGAACCTCCGGGGAATATAACCCCATTACGGATTAAAAGCCCGGTCTTCATGGCCGGGCTTTTGCCAAGAAATAAAAGAATTGGGGTAACTCTGGAAAATACCAGAATTACCCCAAATTTTAAAAGTTACGGATTGTTCTTAACTCCTAACTCCTAACTCCTAACTCCTAACTTCTAACTTCTAACTCCTAACTCCTAACTACTCATTAAATTAGGCAAACGCAGCGGTTGTGACATCGTTATTCGATAGAATTTCTTGCAACTCTTCAGCGTCTACTGTTTCTTTATCAACCAGCATTTGCGCTATCTCATCTAGAATGTGGCGGTTACGCACCAATACTTCTTTAGCGCGTGTGTAGGCTACATCTACAAGTTTACGGACTTCTTCATCAATGGCAGCAGCGGTTTCTTCAGAGAAATCACGCTCTGACATGATATCGCGTCCGAGGAACATGTTACCTTGTTGACGACCAAGAGCAACAGGGCCTAAGCGATCGCTCATCCCAAATCGAGTAATCATCTGACGCGCAACACGGGCTACTTGTTGTAAGTCGTTGGAAGCACCAGTGGTAACTTCTTCTTCACCAAAGATTAATTCTTCAGCAATCCGACCACCCAAAGCTACAGCCATCTGATTTTCCAGATAAGCGCGGCTGTATAAACCAGTGTCCATCCGGTCTTCGCTGGGGGTAAACCAAGTTAAACCACCTGCGCGACCGCGAGGAATGATGCTAATCTTTTGTACTGGGTCATAATCTGGCATCAAAGCACCAACTAAAGCGTGACCAGCTTCGTGATAAGCTACCAAGGTTTTACGCTTTTCGCTCATTACTCGGTCTTTCTTCTCTGGCCCAGCTAATACACGATCGATCGCATCGTTGATTTCATCCATCGAAATCTCAGTCAAATTCCGGCGTGCTGCCAAAATTGCGGCTTCATTCAACAGGTTGGATAAATCTGCGCCAGTAAATCCAGGGGTACGACGAGCGATTTTATCCAAGTCCACATCTTTCGCCAAGGTCTTGCCACGGGCGTGTACCTTGAGGATTTCGCTGCGTCCGGCATAATCGGGACGGTCTACCACAACTTGACGGTCAAAGCGACCAGGACGCAACAAGGCTGCATCTAGGACATCAGGACGGTTGGTAGCAGCAATAATGATGATGCCAGTGTTACCTTCAAAACCATCCATTTCGGTGAGCAACTGGTTGAGGGTTTGTTCCCGCTCATCGTTACCACCACCTAAACCTGCGCCCCGCTGACGACCTACGGCGTCAATTTCATCGATGAAGACGATACAAGGAGCATTGGTCTTAGCTTGTTCAAATAAATCACGGACGCGGGATGCACCCACACCGACGAACATTTCTACAAATTCTGAACCGGAGATTGAGAAGAAGGGTACACCTGCTTCACCAGCTACGGCACGAGCTAGGAGGGTTTTACCTGTACCAGGAGGCCCAACTAACAGTACACCTTTAGGAATTTTTGCACCAACGGCAGTAAAACGATCGGCGTTTTTCAGGAAGTCTACAACTTCGTTTAATTCCAACTTGGCTTGGTCAATACCAGCGACATCGCCAAATGTCACCTGAGTTTGTGGTTCCATTTGCACTCTGGCTTTGGATTTGCCAAAGTTCATCGCTTGGCTGCCCGGGCCACTTTGAGCGCGACGTAGCAAGAAGAATAAGCCAACCAAAAGCAATACAGGGAAAAATAAGCTGCTCAGTGCCTTAAACCAAAATCCTTCGTCGGTTTGGGGCAATACAGAAATATCAACGCCTTTAGAAGTCAGAGTGTTGATCAAGTCTGGATCGTTGACTAAGGTAACAATCCGTTTAGCTGGGTCATATTTGGGTGTAACCAGTGCTGTAGAGCGGTCTGCACTCAAACTGACTTTTTCTACTCTGCCTTGCTGAACTTCTTGAATAAAGCGACTGTATCGCCATGTCTCTCTGCTTTGGGGTTGTTTGTCAAAAAATGCTGTTCCCAGCGCAATTACGACAATAAACAGCAGCGCGTACAGCCCTGCATTTCTCCATCTTTTATTCACTAAGGTCTATCCTCCGGTATTTTTCGCGCAATCGCCTAGCTTCTCTGCTCGGAAAGGTGATTATTAAGAATTATGTTAACTTATCTTAAGATATAACAAATTTGGCGTGGTTGTCATGCTAAAAAAAGCTCCCTTATTAGCTGAAAACTGTGATGGTAGGGATTATATTGTAGCGACCCTGAAGGCTGATGAACGGTATGAATGGGAATAACTTCTACCACACTATTAGTGTAGGCGATCGCTTCAAATCTCTGGACTAACTCGACGCTCCAAGTTTCTTCTCGCGCTGGCTGGTGGTGGTTTTGCAACCAGTTTACAAGTTGCGATCGCACTATTCCCGGCAAAATTCCGGCCTTTATTGGTGGCGTGTACCAACTGCGATCGCACCATCCCCAAAGGTTGCCTGTACTGGTTTCTAGCCAATTTCCTTGAGCATCGACTAATATTGCTTCTTGAGCATCTGAGCTAGTTTTTGCCAACCAAGCACTCAAATAATTTCCAGTTTTATGAGAGGGGAGAGAGCGAGAAAATTCTGAACTGGCAACAGCGCATGAAATACCATTTTTTTGTTTTTCTGTCAAATCTAGGGGTAATAATCTGCCAGTTATCCACTCTCGTCCATCAGAAAAAAGGGTAACTCTGAGAACGGGGAAGTGTGGGAGAAGAATTTGAGCGCCTTGACGCAAACGGTTCCAATCGGGTTGCTGCCAGCCAAAAGTTTGGATTGAGAAAAGTAAGCGATCGCAGTGTGCTTGCCAATTAGTTAAATTACTATCTAGGGAGTTATGATAAATCCGCAATGTTGTAAAAACAGTTGCTCCATAAAGTAAACCCGGATCGTTAATGTTTAATTCTAGAGTTTGGGAGTGAATTAATTTGCCGTCATACCAAAAAATATTATTTGTCACAACCAAATTGCTTATCGCTACAACTCCATTGAAAAGTGATGACTTGTAATGCTCATACGCTGCATGAGATAAAATCTATGGGCTGCAAATCGTTGAACACCAGAATCCAGACTCAGGTGTTTACACTCATGATTTCTGGCATATTCAATTAGCCACTGAAATAATTGTTGACCGTAGCTGTGTGACCGTTTCAACTCATCAACAACTAAATCATCAATGTATAAAAACTTCCCCGATGCTAAACAATTAGAAATGCGAAATCCAGCGATGGCTACAGCTTGCTTTTCTACCTCTAAGAATGCAAGTTGATAACCTTCTTTCATTTGATATCGAACTTGTTCTACAAAATTATCCTGCTCAAGGTGAGGGCGCAACTGGGAAATAACAGGAAAACATCCTAATATTTGAAAGTCAGATTCTGCTAATTGTATTGACACTAGTATTGCTCATAAAAATTACGAATTACGAATTACGAATTACGAATTACGAATTATTTTAATCCTTTGGAGGAAATATAATTTTATGAGTACCTTCAGGAGTTGTAACTATTTTTCCGCCCAAAGCTTCGATTTCCTTAATTGCGCGTTTCTGGGTTCTCTCATCAGCATGATTATTTAAAACCATTGACCATGTAGAAATTTGAGCATATTTACTGTTAGGATTTCGACTCAAAAATTCCGCAGTTCTTTGAGAAGTATTAGCTACAAGCTGACTTTCTGCATCTGAAAATTTACTCGCCCAGTTTGCCGCTGTTGCAAAAGATTGTTGGGCAGCTTTAGCGTTGCCTAAAAATAATAACTCATCAACTCCTTTAAAACGCCATATATAATAAGACTTTTCGGGAACTGAGGGAGATAGTGATTTTAAGCCTTTCTCTGATATTGCGATCGCACGTTCAGGCATACCAGCATATAATGAAGTACTTATCGAAAGACTGCGATACGCTGCTAAAAATCGCGGATCGCGTTCTAGAATAACTTCAAAATATTCTGGACTTAAACTGTAACCTGTTTTATCCCGAATTTCATCATCTCCAAAATATTGGAGAAAATTGAGATACACCAAATCTGCAACCAAGTTATCATAACCAAAGCTAGGCGTTTTTTCGAGAAAATTCAGACGGATATTTTCAGTTTTTATTTCTTTTTTTAAAGTTTCTAAAGAGGCAGATTGTTTTCTATTTATTAGTTTTTGCAATTGGGGGAATTGAATCAAGCCAACTCCTAAAATACACATAGAAATTACAAAAGGTGTAGCAAAAGCTTGACGAGATAACAACATATTTTCTTTGGCTTTATTATTATAGTCATATCATTGTATACATAGTGGTATAAGAAAAGTCAGCCCTATTTGTGAGTCTATGCTTTGCTAGGTAAGATAAAAAAGTTGACTCAAATAAACTAATTCGATTACTTAATGCCTATTTATACTTTAGTCCTCTTTTATTGCTTGAGTATTTTTAGTGCTTTTTTATACAAAATACTCTCTAATTTATAGCGACTGGAACGAAACACCCAAAAGCTAATTAGATAATTCTTTCAGAATCACGCCACTTAGGACAACGGGAACCCTTACCGCAGTGATGGATTCACTGCAATGCAGTACCTCAAATATCTAAAATGGTATTATTCTTTTTCTAAGATAAATTTGACTCTTGGAAATCATAATTTTTTTAGTAAAAATTTCTTAAAATATTAAGTTGTTTTGACTTTAGTTACTTTTTTGTAGTAAAAGCCTTCCCAAATTTGACATAACATAAAATTGTATTTTGTTTATATTGAAATCTATCTGCAACCTCTAAATTTCATGGTGAATGATACTCTTAACGAAAACACAAAAATTCATAGTCAAGCCATCGAAAACATGGAAAATAATAGTCAATTTAGCAAACCAAGTAGTGAATTTAAAAGAAAAGTTAAGAAGCTGAATAGTCAGGGAGAAGGATTGAATATTGATGAGATTATTGATGCTATTCAAACAGCGATAATGGAAGTTGTAGAGCTAGAAATTACTACTTGGGTTCCAGACTCATCTACTCAGTTAGAACAATCACAAGGGCAGCAAGTTGCTCAAACAGGTAATAGAATGCACACCATAATCAATTTAATTGATGGTGATATCACTAATGAAGTTGGTAGTCAATTTGTTGGTGGCGGGCCATATACAGAACTTCGCGAATTTCATCTAACTCAAATCAAAGAAAGTCGGGAGATTATGCAAAAAAATATAGAAAGTTTGCA
This sequence comes from Nostoc sp. PCC 9305, assembly GCF_963920915.1. NCBI lineage: Bacteria > Bacillati > Cyanobacteriota > Cyanophyceae > Nostocales > Nostocaceae > Nostoc > Nostoc sp. PCC 9305. The sequence goes on along the minus strand of NZ_CAWUDN010000068.1, from coordinate 33,112 downwards.
GAAGTTGTATGGATTTTTTATAGAAATTATGAAATCTCGTAAAACTTCGCAACAATCGCTATCCCGTCCCCAGTAATTGATATTTATGAATTGATATTAACCCAAAAATACCTACAGGATATGAGCTTATTCAAACTTGTAGGTATTTTTGATTTAGAGAAATCAAGGAAATGATGACTATGCCTAATAAAATTCAAGAACAAGCCAAAGATTTACTAGAAAAAGTAGTCTCATCTGTACATGAATTAGTTGATGATATTACAGCTTTAGAAGTCAATACAATGGTTGTGGATCAAATTACTGGCGCAAAGTTTAATGCTTGGCAAGCATATGAAGAGATTTATTCAATAAATGATAAAGACTACTTTGATAGCAAAGGAATTCCAAATCCAGACGATTTATCAGAACCAGAAAAAACTCAAGCTCAAGAGCTACGTAAGCGTTATACGAGTCTTTTTTCACAACTTGAAAGAGAATATTTTTACATTCTCCTTGAACAAAGTAATGAGACTAGTGAGCCAGACTCCAGAATAATACACTATCAAGAGCGTCTTAAATATCAGGTGGAACATAAAGCAAATATTGTTCCAACTGATGAGATATACATAAAGTTAGCTCGACCAATATTGCCGGCTCCAACTCCTATTGCAGATCGAGAAGAAAATAGTATAAAAAGTTTGCAGCAAAGATGGAAAGAGATTGAAGAACTTTTGAATAATGACAAATTTATTCGTACACTGCGGAAAATGTCTGAGCTTAAAGCTGCACTTAATAGCGGTAATATTACCAGCGTAGATATCGATATTATTTATGCTCAAACTGTTATGCAGTTAGATGGAGATATTATCAGCCGTTATCATAAAAAGCTATTTCAATTATCTGAAGTAGATAGAGATTTAATCCTCAAAATACATAATGAAGGGGTAATTGCTGGAGAGAAACAGTGGCGTGGAACACTAAATTTTCTGATTGGTATTGTACAAAATATCGCAAAATTATCCCGACAATGAAAGCTGATAAAACACACACAGATTGTGAAGCTGATGTTCAACTCTCTTTCTTTGTGCAAATACCTCAAGGTACTCCTATTGAGCTTCAAATTAAGGTTGAGTCAGGACAGTATACCTTTTATCTAAATAAGACTCTTTTAAAACAAATTGAGGAAGCGCGAGAAATAGGCTGCTCTTTATACATTCCGCCAAAATTACTAGCTTATATTTGGTACTACAACTGTTTTAGCGATAATATTTGTTTTAACAAGAAGGCTAGACCAGACAATAAATTAGTAATTACTAAAAAAAACTTTAAAATATTTAACGATCCTTTTATAGTAAGTCTTATCAAATTATTCTGGAGTCAATTCTTACAAAAACAGTCAATGTTACAGTATGGACTTACTTTTAATTCTTATTATAAAGAAGATACATCAGATTTATATCTCTGGAAAGAACAAGATATTGTTTTACAAAGTAATGTTTTATTTTATGGTGACATAATTCACAAAATCAAGAGTGATTTTATCAAAAATCCTGAATGCTTAAATATTGTTTATTTGCATTATTGGCTTATTGAACAAATACTAAGCTGTCTTCGGACTAAATTAAATTTATTCTCTTGGGAATTAGCTTCGTTATTCCCTGCTACTTTTTTTGTATGGAGATTAAACTTAGCATTTTCATTATCAATACTTGCTGGGTTAGTAACATCTGTTGTATTTGCTACTATTCGCTATTGGCTGGTTAATCAGCTTCCAAGGTTGACTTATATTAGTTCTCAATATCGAAATTGGCTGGCATGGGGACTAAGTTGTGTCACTTCTAGTATTTTTATTTTTACTCCCACTAATTTCTTAATTTTGCTACTTTTGTCACTAATTGGGCCGTTATTACAAGGGATTTTTAGTTTTATAGTAGGGCAAATTGGTAAAGTCTTTATGCGTTGGTTACTACCTTGAAAATTGGGTGTGAGGCATTGCAAAAGATATTTTTTCGTGAAAGACTGTTTTAAGAAAAAGATTAGGTTAGCTGAAATATTCAAACAATGTTACTCAAATTAAATCAAACTTTCTAATTATGTTTTAGCAACTGCCAACACTGCCCGGCGATCGCCCAATCTTCTTGAGTATGAATAACTAATACCCGTACTGCTGAATCAGATGTAGCAATATCCTCATCCACAGGTTGCTGTTGATTTTTCTCAAGGTCAAGTTTTAGTCCGATAAATCCAAAGGCTTCACAGGCGGCTTGGCGAATTTCTGGAGAGTGTTCGCCCACACCTGCTGTAAACACTAAAGTATCTAATCCGCCCAAACTAGCAAGCATCGCGCCGATACCAGAACGCAAGCGATGCACGTAGATATCCCATGCCAGTTGAGCGCGGGAATTACCTTGAGCGTAGGCGTAGCCCGTCGTAGACATCGCTTCTCTCACTTCACGCATATCACTAGATACACCAGAAATTCCCTTTAACCCAGAAGCTTTATTTAATAACTCATCCAACTTTTCTACAGAGTAATTGCAGTGCCGCAACAGGTAAATTAGAATCCCCGGATCGACTGAACCAGAACGACTACCCATCATCAATCCTTCTACGGGCGTGAATCCCATAGTAGTATCAATACTGCGACCGTTTTTAATTGCCGCTAAAGAGCAACCATTGCCCAGATGGCAGATAATTAACCGCTCAGATGCAACATCTCGACCGAGAATTTGGACAGCACGTTGAGAACAGTATTGATGACTGATGCCATGAAACCCATAGCGGCGAATACCTTGCTCTACCCACTGATATGGGCCGGGATAGATTGCTGCTGCATCGGGTAAAGTGGCATGAAATCCAGTATCAAAGGCTGCAACTTGGGTGACATCTCCTAAAATTTGTTCAATTGCTTTTATGCCTTCCAAACCCACTGGATTATGCCCTGGAGCCAGGTTAGACAGATCGGCGATCGCCTTTTTGACATCCTCCGTAATTACCACACTATCTCGATAATCCTCTCCACCATGTACTATTCGATGCCCCACCACATCGATTTCTGACAAGCGATCGATTACCTTGGTAGCATCACGATCGAGTGTATTGAGCATATAAATGAGGTGCGCCTGTGGGGAATCACCAGAGATTGATTTTTGCAGCGTTTCACCCGTAGCAGTTTTCACCTCAATTTCTGCCACACTCCGATCTTGAGTCCAGTTGATTTTCCCTTCCCAAAGGGGTTGGGGTGCTTGGGTAGGAAGAGTTTCATCTACAATTTCATACAGACAACTCTTTTGGCTACTCGATCCGGCATTCAGTACTAATATCTTCATAGTGACAACAGAAAAAACGATCTCCTTTGATCGTGTCACTAATTCTAGCTTCATGCTTAGTACAGTTTTGCGTAAAAGCGTAGCGTTTTTAATGCAAGCTGAACCTATTAACAAGGCGGGCACTGCACACAATGCAAGCTGACGCATTAACAAGGCGGCCAAAATGGCTCATCAAGTCAAAGCGCGTAACTTTCTGCACATCTGCTCATTTCACCCCTTTTTTTACTGTTCGCGGATACGGTACACAGTTTGAAAATGCAGGTGAACTAGGAAGCGAGGAGAAGTGGCTTGGTCAGTTATCATTTCGTAGGTTGATTGGACGGATGTCGCGGAGCTTGAGGGTTCTTTTACCTGCGTTATCGTCGTCATCAATTGTTACCAGGTATTTCACTACCGTATGGTTTGCATTTCCACCAGTCACGGTGACAACAAATGCTGAGTAACTGTTAGTGTTTGTGCCACAACCACTCCGGTCATGAAAGGTTTGATTCCATTCACCAATATGGACACCCTCACCTCGTGGCTCATCACCACTTTGTTTAATTTCATTGAGGAGAGCTACTTTCAGTTGAGATAGCTTTGATTTTTTATTAGCAAGCATAAGTTTAAGAAACTTATCGCGATTTACCTTGTCAAGGTTGTTGCCGTTGCTGCATTTATCTTCGTAGTTGGCATCAGCTGAATCCGGGCTGGTCATCACCAGTGCTGGAATCTTGGGAGACTGAGCGGCGTGCCCACTTGTTGTTGCTAGTGCGAGAACACATAAAGTAAAAAAACCAAAGCGCATTCAATTCTCCGAGTGTGAATTAGTGTGTCCAATCAAGATTAACTGCAACAAACACTAAAGCACAGGGTTTGTCCGGTGGCGTATGCAGCAAAGGAGTGAAATGAGCAGCGATACCGAAAGTTACGAGTATGCAAGAAAGGAAACCCCCAATTGAAATCGTTATACTAACTGTGGGAGGCTGTTTATCTATCCAGCCAGATTCCATAGTTGTATTTTTTTATAGCTTGTTACACTATGTCCTTCTTCAAAACCCCGCTGATTGGTTTAAAAGCTGACTCATTTCGTCATCCATTAGACCTGGAAGCTACTAGAGCGCTCAAGCAGATACCAGGCATAGATATGTTGGTGCGAAATTGGCTCGGGCCAATGGCAGAGCAGGTTTTCTATGTGGAAAATATTGCCTCTAGCATTCTGGTGGGTGAAAAGCAACTACCCGATTTATACAAGCTGTTGTTAGATGCCTGTAAAATCCTGGATATAGATCCTCCCCAGTTGTACGTCCGACAACATCCGGCTCCCAACGCCTATACTTTTGCTGTACGGGGTAAGCAGCCTTTTGTGGTGCTACATACTTCCCTGATTGATATTCTCACAGCAGAAGAAATACAGGCAGTAATCGCCCATGAGTTAGGGCATCTCAAGTGTGACCATAGCGTTTACTTGACTCCTGTAAATTTACTAATATTAGCTGCGGCGATTGTACCCAATGTCGGTACTTTCGTTGCCCAAGCCATACAGGCGCAACTTTTGGAATGGGTACGTTGTGCTGAGTTTACCTGCGATCGCGCCGCATTACTAGCAACCCAAGACCCGAAAGTGGTCATGTCCGTGTTGATGAAGTTGGCTGGTGGTTCTCCCACCTTAGCGCCCCAACTGAATCTCGATGCCTTTGTTGCCCAAGCCCGCGCTTACGATGATATTAGCAAGACAGAACTGGGTGAAATGGTCAAAGCTGCCCGTACAGCCCAATTAACCCATCCAGTGCCAGTGCTACGGGCGCGAGAAATTGACCGTTGGGCAAGCAGCATAGAATATCAAACTCTGTTGCAAAGTCACGGACTGAAGTCTACTAATAATGAAGTTGCACCCAAAGGTGGATGGCGCAATTGGTAGAGCTTCTATTCACAACCGCTTTCTTGCTATATACAGCGTATTTCAGGTAAATGAAGTACACAGGTAGGGGCACAATATGTTCATTGGTGTCAACTTAAGCTGAAAGCCTTTTCAAATCTCGTTTCCAGCCTCTGGGCTGGAAATGCACTTCAATTGCGGCTCTGCCGCCAGCAACTAGTTATTTTATGTCGGTTCAGCTTAACTTAGTACCGTTCCCTATTGGATTTTAGCTAACTAACGATCGCACCCGACACCCCATTCATAGATCCATTGACAAAAGAAGGCTGAACGAAATCGGTTGCTATTTCTTTGTTGTCTAACAATAGAATCTTCCCTTGAACCCTGTTAACGCGATCGATGAAGTCCTGTTGGTATTAAGGCAGATGATTTATGACAGCCAGAGACCAACTACTTATTCAGGAAATTGAGCAAGTCTCAGATTCTCTAGTGGAAGAAGTGTTAGACGATCGCCTATAAACATAAGGATGTTAGGATATCTTTCACTAGCTGCATCTGACTTATGAAATTAGTTTGCTCCCAAAGCGATCTCAGTACAAACCTCTCACTCGTTAGTCGTGCAGTCCCTTCACGGCCAACTCATCCGGTACTTGCCAATGTGCTGTTACAAGCGGATGCTGAAACTAACCAAGTAAGCTTAACGGCCTTCGATCTCAGTTTGGGAATCCGCACCAGTTTTAACGCAGAGGTATGGCAAAGTGGTGCGATCGCACTTCCTGCTAAGTTACTTGTAGATATCACCTCTCGTCTTCCAGAAGGCGAAATCACTCTAGACGATGAATCAGCCCTGACAGGTGCAACATCCGGTGGAGAAGGGTTAATAGTCACACTCACACCCAAGAGTGGACATTATCAAGTCCGAGCAATGGGGCCAGAAGAATTTCCCGAACTACCTGTAATTGAAAATACCGAAGTAATCCATCTCACCACCACCGCATTAATTGAGGGATTACGCGGTTCATTGTTTGCTACCAGTGCTGATGAAACCAAGCAAGTACTTACGGGTGTGCATTTAACAGTTAAACAAGACACCCTAGAATTTGCAGCTACCGATGGACATCGCCTAGCAGTCGTAGAAACTAGCAACGAGCGTCCTCTAGGCGGAACTAGTCAACTAGAAGTGACAGTACCAGCGAGAGCATTACGCGAACTCCAAAGAATGCTAGCTCATAGTGCTTCATCAGATGAACCCGTAGCTTTATATTTCGATCAAGGTCAAGTTGTGTTTGCATGGCAAAATCAACGCTTGACTAGTCGCACATTAGAAGGACAATATCCTGCTTATCGACAATTAATTCCGCGCCAATTTGAGCGACAAGTGACAATTGAACGGCGACAATTTGTCAGCACTTTGGAACGGATTGCTGTGTTAGCCGATCAAAAAAATAATATTGTCAAGCTCAGTATTGATAGCGAAGCCCAAGAAATTACCTTATCTTGTGAAGCTCAAGATGTGGGCAGTGGTAGAGAGTCGATGCCAGCACAAATTTCTGGTGAAAACATCGAGATTGCCTTTAACATTAAATATTTGATGGAAGGCTTGAAAGAGTTACCATCTTCCGAAATTCAAATGCATCTGAATCAAAGCCTAACTCCAGTAATTTTTACACCATTGGGTGGTTTAAAAATGACCTATTTAGCTATGCCTGTGCAACTTAGAAGTTAAAAGAGAAGTCAGAATTCAGAATTCAGAATTCAGCAATGCTTGAAGTCGTTCAGGGGTGCTGAGTGCTAAGTCACCGAAGTTTGTATTCCTGGGTTGGGCTGCCCCAACGGATAGCGCAGCGTTAGCAACCATCAGCTCCACAAATCACAGCACAGACGGCAATCGTCATGATATCGATTAATTTGTGTCGTTCGGATTGCCTAACACTGTTTTATAATAGGCTTTGACACGAGACAGTACACTTTCCATTTCTGATAACGGCACAGCACCAGCAAAAGTCTCACCATTGATGAAAAAGAAAGGAGTACCTTTAATTCCCAACTTTTCAGCTATCTGTTGATCTTTTTCAATCACAGCACTTACTTCCTCTGAATTACGTTGTTGATTAAACTCTAACAAATCTAGTTTGAGTTTTTTAGCAAGTGCAACATATAGTTTCTCACCCAATTTGTCTTGCTGGGCAAATAAAGCATCTTGATATTGCCAAAACTTTCCTTGTTTATTAGCAGCCCAAGCAGCTTTGGCAGCAGGTATAGCTTCAGGATGAATTGAGGTTAAGGGATAATGCTTGTACACTAATGTAACTTCATCTTGATGACGAGCCATGAACTGCTTCAATGTTTGATGAGCATTGGCACAGTAAGGACATTGAAAATCTGAGAACTCGATCAACACAATCTTTTGCTCTGTTGCACCAGTCACAGGAGATTCACCAATTACACTGCTGGGATTTTCTCTAATTTGCTGCTTGATGTCGTGTTGAGCTTGTTGCTGCTGCTGTTGTTTTTGCAGATATTCAGCTTGTAAAGCTTCCCTAACTACTTCTGGATGACTGCGAATAATCTGCAAAACTTCAGTTTCTAACTTTGGATTAATCAGATTATTATTGTCTGTTTGATTGACAATGGTATCGGCTTGCACAGGCGTTGACCAAATAACCAATGTAACGCAAATGAATAAAACTCCTGCTAACCGGACTGAGCGCCTCAAGCAACGACTTAGGGACTTGCAAAAAAATTCTCCAATTTTATGTTGTGGGCTGGAAGCCCACAACAAATAATTTGGGTATTTTTTTATTTGGAAGTTCCTTAACTCGCACTGCATATTTATCATATTCATCAATTCTGAACACTGAATAATGGTAACAGTTCAATCTATCATCAATTCTGAACACTGAATAGTGGTAAGTAGTTACGCAAAATTAATTATATATTCTTCTCCAAAATTATTAAATATATATTCCACAGCTTGCGCTCTTTGTCTTACTTGATGATATTTACTATGTTTATAAATTCTTTCTAGCATCTTGATGGTATCTTTGCTTAAGCTTTTAATAAAACGCATATCAGCACCCTTTTATCGGCATCTTATTTTTCTGATAATATTAAAATGTATAAATATTTTGTGTAACCACTTAAGAGTTTAATTTAGGTGATTTACAGCAATTTTCATGTATTTAAACCACAATCTTGTTTCATCCTTTGCCCCTTTGCGTGAGTTGAAGAAGAATTCAGAAGTCAGAATTCGGGAGTCAGAATCAATCAGTCGGGGATTCAGACCCGCGACTTTCTTGTTAACCAATAAATTTTCAATTTAGTGAGGGTGCAAAAATGCCGATTATTCATCCGCCAGCGATGCACTGAGCTTGTCGAAGTGTCGTACAGAATTCAGAATGAATTCTGACTCCTGACTCCTGAATTCTGTTCGATAAAAACAATGTGGTTCATTTCCCTCAAAATCGCTGTAAAAGACAATATCAGTGGTCAATTTCTGAATTTTTCGAGCACCGATCTGATATCTAAAGTTAAGCAACAGTCCGGCATTCAGCCGAAATAAATATGTGTTTTTTCCTACAAGATGGTTTGAAAACCCTATCCTGTCTAGGTTGTAAAAATGCTATATTTAGAGTCAAAAAGTCGTTATTTACAACGCAAAATCAAGCCTTTTGAGAGCATCTTGCAGGTTTATACAGGCATCTCGGTGCAATGTCAATTTTATGTGAAGTTACATAGGATAGAGGGGTGTCTAAGTGGTGCATTTTATGGCTCCTATCCTATGCAACTTCATACTAAATTGGTATCATTGTAGTCTCTGTTAGGCACGCGATCGATTGAATGCATACTCTATAAGAGAGCTAGAGTTTAGATTCTCTAAGAATCCTCAGAGAGTCCTAAAAGAGCGCTAGTTAGGAGCATGACCGGCTTCGCCCTGGCAAAAACCCGAGCTGCTACAGGTTCGTGCCCCGTCGCACTGGTTGTCGTTGGAGCATCTGTTCGATCCGCCGGGGTTGTTGGCCTCGTTCCAGCAGTAGGTCGGTCCCTTGGGACCAGGATTGGGCTCCCGCGCCGTTCCCTGGCAAAAACCGGAGCTGCTGCAAGTCCGCGCCCCGTCGCACTGCTGGTTGTTGGAGCACCTGTTCGATCCGCCAGGGTTGTTGGCCTCGTCCCAACAGTAGGACGGGCCGCTCCCAGCTAGCACCACTGCGGGTGCCAGACTCAAAGCCAGGGTCAGACTCAAAGCCAAGCACAGAACAGCCCGAATGGTTAAACTCGCAAACTTGCTAAATCGTGTCATGTGATTCCTCCGTAAATAGGTTACGCCGCAATAATAATCGGCCAGCGTGACAACGCTGTACCATCTATACAGTAGTACGACATAGTACAATAAATTCTGATCGTTTCCTGTGATAAAAAATTTGTATCGGCTTAACAAATGGGTGTAAGCAATGATTATAATTGCCACGATCAACGAAGGGATTAAGAATCAGGGAGAACGCATCTTATTCCTTAACATATAGTAATCCTCAATAAGGGACTTGCAAAAGCCTGAATTTGTTGAGTTTGGCTTTGTTCAACCCAAACTACGGGAGTTGATGGTGCTATTTGCTAATTTGTTTAATCGGAATTTCAATCCAGAATTCTGTACCTAACCCTGGCTGAGAATCACATTTCAACACACCACCATGTTTATCTACAATAATCTGGTAACTAATTGATAAACCTAAGCCAGTGCCTTTTCCTACTGGCTTAGTTGTGAAAAATGGATCGCAAATTCTTGCCTTCATAGCTTCGGGTATTCCTGGCCCATTGTCTGCAATGCGAACTACTACACTCTTGATATTGCCTTCAAGTTCTCCAAAAGCAGTACGGATAGTAATTTGACTGCTATAGGAATTTGATTGAGATTGCGTGTAATCTTCCAAAGCATCGATCGCATTGCTTAAAACATTCATAAATACCTGATTTAGCGGCCCGGCATAGCACTCCACTAAAGGAAGATTAGTATATTCTTTGACTAATTGAATCGCTGGACTTTCTGGTTTTGCTTTCAAGCGATGCTGCAAAATTAGCAAGGTGCTATCAATGCCTTCATGAATATCAACTGGTTTTTTTTCTGCTTCGTCAAGGCGAGAGAAATTCCGTAAACCCAAGACAATCTGCCGAATGCGATCGACCCCAATTTTCATGGAAGATAGAGTTTTGGGCAAATCCTCAATGATAAATTCTAAGTCGATATCGAGTGCGCGATCGCTAATCTCAGAGCTAGGGTTGGGGGTATTTTGTAAATAAAGTTCTAGGATACTGAGTAAATCTTGAGTGTAGTCGTTGACATGATTGATGTTGCCATAAATGAAGTTCACAGGGTTATTAATTTCGTGAGCAACACCAGCTACCAGTTGCCCTAGTGAAGACATTTTCTCAGTTTGGATCAGTTGGGTTTGAGTTTGTTGTAAATCATGCAAAGCTTGAGCCAGCTTTTGAGTCTGCTCTTTGGTTTGATTATGTAATTGCGCTTGTTGGAGTGCAACCCCAAGCTGATTGGCAATTTGAGTAATAAATTTAATTTCCGAGGCTTCCCAATGGCGGGGTGCAGAATTCTGGTAAGCTGCTAACAAGCCCCATAGCTGTTGCCCGATAAATATAGGTGCGATCGCATAAGCTCTTGCCTGAATTTGCTCTAGAACTGCAATGTGGCATTGAGAGTGGCCAACTTCATAGATATCATCAACTGCAAAGCTTTCATTGTGACGATATCGCCCACCTTGGGTTTCCTGTAAATAGCTATCTTGCCAAACTGTCTTAGTATCTGAACCTACTAACTTTAACCAGTTATCACCCACAAACTCGGCGATATATTCACCACTCCAATCAGGCTCGAAGCGGTAGACTGCAACTCGATCCGCTTGTAGTGATTTACAAATTTCTTGAGTCGTTGTCTGAAAAATCGCATTTAGATCGAGAGATTCTCTAACTTTCGCCACAACTTCAAACAATACCCGTTGTTGTTCTGCTGCTTGTTGCAAATCTAATGTCTGCTGTTGTGTCTGAGATAGTAAGTCAGCTTGCTGGAGTGCTACGCCCATTTGGGCGGCAATCTGACTGAGAAAGTTAACTTCAGAAGTTTTCCATTGCCGAGGGCCGGTATGTTGATAAGTTGCCAACAAACCCCAAAGTTTTTGTCCAACAAAAATCGGCGCAAGCACAAAAGCGTAAATTTGAAACTGCTCTAGATTGTCGATATGACACTGAGTAAACCCCATCTTGTAGATGTCATCGACTGCAAATGTTTCATTGTGGCGGTAACGTCCTCCCTCTGTATCTTGTAAATAGGTATCATTCCAAATTGTATTAATACCTAGTTCCGACTCATTCGACCAGTATGGACTAGCAGCCTCGAAATCTCCGACAAATTCACCACCCCAGTTAGCATCGAAACGATAAACAGAAACGCGATCGGCTTTGATTAATTGACAAACTTCTTTAGTTGTGGTTTGAAAAATCGTATTTGTGTCCAAAGATTCTCGAATCTCTGCAATAACTTTAAACACAGCCTGTTCTTGTTCAGCTGTGCGTTGTAACTCAACGGTGCGTCTTCTAACTTGTTTTTCTAAATTTTCATTGAAGACTTGTACTTGTTGGTGTAGTTCATACTGCTGAACTGCGGAAGCAAAGTGTTTACTGAGGTTTCTAGCCAGTTCAATCTCTTCAATTGTCCATTTTTGAGCTTGTGCTGTTTTAGATTCGCGCCAAGCCTCAAAGGATCGTCGGGGGTAGAGTTGTCTGCGATCGCCCTCATGCTGCCCCGCCCATAAAGTTTCTGTGTCTATTTCATTGCGGAAAATACTTAAGTAGCCCAACAAATGCTGACGATACTGGAGTGGGATCATCAACACGCTGCGAATTTTAGTTGGTTGAAAAGCAAGTTGCAAACTTCGCAAGCCAGGAGTGTTATATATATCTGAAATCGCCCAAACGTCGTAGTTAGTAAATTTGTAGTGTTCCTGCCAGATACTATACTGCTCGATTAGTGGATATATAGTTTGTTCTGGCATTACAGGTTGCTCTCCACAGATATAAAGCTTGATACAAGTATTTCCTGGTATTAAGCATTCTGTTAAGCTGGTCACGTTGCCATTGTGGAAATCAAAAGCTTCATTTCTAATGCAAAGCCTGCCACCAACGCCATTAAAGGCAGCAACAGCCGCTTCTAGGGCTGGCTGTAAGACAATTGTCGGCAGTGAATGTAATAGGGTAGCAATGCGATTAACGATCGCTTCTCGTTCGGCTGTTTTGCGAACTTGAGTGTGAAGGGTACTTTGAGCGATCGCCATTGACAGCTGCTCGACTACCATTTGTATTGCTTCTAGCTCATATTCTGAAATCGAACGCGCTTCAGTATTATGAGAAACCAGCAGCCCCCAAAGTTGATCTTGATAGAGAATAGGCGCTACTACAGAGGATTTTACCCCCATTGCCGTCAAATATTCAATATGGCAGGGGTCTACAGGGCGGTAACGGATCTCCTGTGAGATATCTCCATTATCCAAGTCACGTAGGTGAATTTGACCAATCTCTTTAGTCTCAACATTCACAACAGAACGCACCCGCGATTTGATAAATAGTTCGCGGGCATAGCATGGGATGTCATCGGAGGGAAAATTTAACCCTAGTAGCGACGGCAAACAATTTTTATTAATCGATTCAGCAATCACTTGACCACTACCATCAGGATGAAATTTGTAAATCATCACTCGATCTGTTTTTAATAGCGATCGCACTTCTGCTGTTGTCACTGTGATAATTTCTTCTAACTCTAAGCTGCGTCGGATACGGTTTGTAATACGGCGCAATAAACTTTCTTCATCGCTACATAAAGGCAAATCTTGTTCGGGATTAGAGGTCATTGTTTATAGCAAAATAAATTAATATTTGAAAACTGGCATAATTAAATCTAAAGACATTGTGAAATTTATTCGATCATTTTGTCTTCAGTAAAACTACGGTCAAATCATTAATAAAAATATTTTTTTGGCTTTTATTAAAATTCACCAAAACATCATAAAAACAGACGCTAAAAAGATTGCGTCTGTACTAGCTACAAGAGGAAATTCTTGCTTTTCAGTTTTAACTTTTTGTTGACAGAGTAACGTTCAACAAAATTAAACTTTTGTGCTGTCAGCAAAGCGGATTTTTAGATAGTCATTTTCCATCTTTGCTCCGGCTGGTTGTAGTGCTGCTAAGGCTTGTGGCAAAACTAAGTTACGACGATGGTTGCCAATAGTAATGTTTAATTCGTCTCCGGTTTTACTGAGTTGAACTTGGTCTTTGGGAATACCCGGTAAGTAAAGTTCTAAGCTGTATTGGTTTTCCTCTTGCACTACTCTAAGAGTTGTTTCTTTGTAATAAACCTGAGTAGGATCTTCATCTTTATAAAGAGTTTCTTTCAGGCGTTCTAATGAAGCCAATCCACACATTTCCTCAGAAAATAGGGGAACTTCTTTCACAGGTAGAGGGTGAAAATCATCATGAATTTCTCGACGATATTGCTCCTGACTTTCCTTCCAACGTTGGAAAAATGGGTCTTGGACTTCGCTTGGTATAATCCGATTCGCCACGACTAAATCTGTTGCAACGTTATATAAACTTAGATAAGCATGAGCACGGAGAGACTCTTTAATCACCATTTTTTCGGGATTTGTTACTAGACGCACTGAGGTTTGAGTATTATCTGTTAATACTTTTTCCAGAGCTTCAATTTGTTCGTAAAACTCAAAAGGTGCATCCATTACTTCTTTATCAGGTAGCGAAAAACCAGCAATTGGTCTAAACAAAGGTTCAACCAGAGGTCGAAGTGCCACCGAGATGTTTTGAAATGGTTTGTAGAAACGGCGCATATACCAGCCACCGACTTCAGGTAAACTCAGCAAGCGCAGTGCTGTACCAGTGGGGGCTGAGTCGATAATTAACACATCAAACTCACCTTCATCGTAATGGCGTTTCATCCTTACCAAGCCAAAAATCTCATCCATGCCTGGTAAAATTGCCAATTCCTCCGCCTGTATGCCGTCTAAACCCCTTGCCTGTAAAACTTGGGTAATATAACGTTTCACAGCACCCCAGTTTCCCTCTAGTTCTTGCAGCGCATCCAGTTCAGCACCCCAGAGATTTGGACGAATTTTTTGGGGTGCGTGTCCCAGTTCCATATCAAAACTGTCTGCAAGGGAGTGGGCGGGATCTGTACTTAAAACCAACGTCTGATAGCCTAGTTCCGCACAACGCAGTCCAGTTGCAGCTGCGACGGAAGTTTTGCCCACGCCGCCTTTACCAGTCATTAAAATTACACGCATAGATGCTTTTATCCTGCCTGAGATTTTTTTACATTTATTTACATTATCGACTGTTTAAGGAAAATAAATGTTGTTTCAACACGTCTAGGCATTATTATGAGTGTTTACCCTAACTCATCTGTTGGGTTTTGTTGCAATAACCGATCCAGCTTAGTTTCCAGTGCTGAGAGTTTTTTAAGAATTGTGGGGCGATCGCCATCAATAGAAATTAGTAAATTGGTTATTCTCTCTTGTATATTCGTTAATTGTGCGACTGCACTCTGGATTTGGAGCATTCCTTCTCGGAGTTCTTGGCGTTCCTGACGTGCTTCCGCCATTTCATCTAACATAGCTTGGACTGTTTTAGCATTACTCTCAATTAGATGTTTGAGTTCTTTATCAGTCATTGCGATCGCGCTTTGGAGTTGAGTTTATTATTAACTCTAAAGTATTGAGGGATTTTGTTTCAATCTCCCGTAGGGCAGCATAACTGTGCTACCCTACACTACAGTTTAATTACCTAAAAATTGCGATCGGGGCTGTTTACTGGCTCAACAAGCATCTTAGCTTTGTGCAAATTCAACAGCTTTTCCTGTTCAAATCTATCGGGGTAACTCATTTTCCTATCTTCGAGCGTTAGTCGAATCAGTGCTATTTGCTCATCTGTAGGTGAACTCATCTCGTCTTTGGCTGCGCCAATATACTGAAAAGTCGTGAAAGTGGGAGCCTTTAACCATCTTCCCTCTTGTATTTGATGTAATGCTAATTGTGGGAATGGCATCAGAGAAGTGATTTCAGAGGGTGTAGGGAACCCACGTTTAAAAACGTGAGATTGAAAACTTGGACGCAATGCAAGTTGCGCTACGCGTCTCGATACAATTCTTTTTTAAACTGAGCTTTGAACTCAGCAACAATAGGTTTTTTATTTCTTCTTTTCTACACCCTTTTTTTGTAAGAAACTTTGTATCCTGGGTTTCCTGTCGGCTTAATACTGTAGCATCTTCTTAATACAGTTCAGTTAAGAAAAGTTTTAGGTTGGGTAAAATTTGCAATCTCTTGGGAAAAACTTTCGTACACTAATCAATAGCCAGAACTATTTCCAAAAAAATATTGTCTAAGAATAAGTTATACTGCAAAAATTTCAGGGATGATGAGCAACACCAAAATCGTATATGTATGTTTATTCCTCTTGATGATGATTGCCTTGTTTCAAATGCTAAAAAGGCATATTCAGGCAAATTCTTTCCCAGTAGCCGAACAGCAAGCAATCAGAGTTTTATTTATTGGCAACAGCTATACATATTTCAACGATCTTCCTTGGTTGACACAACAGTTAGCTGCCTCGGCAAAAGAACCTAAAAAGTTAGAAACTGAAATGGTTGTGATTGGTGGAGCGACACTTCAAAACCACTGGAAACGTGGTAAAGCACTCAGACTTTTGAAAGCAAAACGCTGGGATTATGTAGTACTGCAAGAGCAAAGTACTTTACCAATTACCAATCTCCAGGAAATGTACAAGTACGCTACTCTGTTTGATGCTGAGATTAAGCGAGTGAATTCCCAAACAGTGTTTTACTTGACTTGGGCAAAGCAAAATCAACCAGAAACGCAACAGATATTGACTGATGCTTATATGAACATTGCTCAAGAACTGAAAGCTAAAGTTGCACCTGTGGGAATAGCTTGGCAAAAAATTCAAGAAGCGAATCTGAAATTAAACCTTTACAGTTCCGATAAAAGCCACCCTAGTCCGATTGGATCGTATGTAGCAGCGTGTGTATTCTATACAACACTTTACGGTAATAGTCCTGTAGGCTTGAGTCGTCGTATATATAGTAGTAATGATAGTACGCCACAAGAAAACAACAGAATTGAGTTGGAAAGTTTAAGTGAAACAGATGCCGAAATGATTCAACAATTAGTTGAGTATATCGTGAAAAAGAATTCAGAATTCAGAAGTCAGTATTCAGGAGTCAGAATCAATTAACAAAAATTAAAAAGCAAAAACATTGCTACATATAAATAAATTTAGAATAGTAGGTTGGGTTGAGCGACAGAAAAAAACAAAAAAGCCTTGATAATTTTAGGTTCTGATAAACTCGATGCTATGTTTTATTAAGACTCTCTAAGTTACGTTGTGTTTGGGCATAATTGCACTTTGCTGAAAGAGGGCAATCATTACAAAGAGGATTTTTTGCCTTGCAAAGCATCGCTCCAAAATCTAGCAAGGTTAGATTCCACTTGCCAACTTCTTTATTGCTTGATTAGCGATCGCATCTTCAATCTCAATATCAATAGCCCGATCCTACTTGCTTATGAGAGAACTTTTTCTACTACTGCGGCTTTACATAACTTTCTGAAGCTAGTACGATCTAGCGTAATTACCACGTTAGTTTTTTGGGGTAGGTGGGTAGTATAAATTACCTAAAAACTAATTTGGTATATAGCGATGTTCAAGACTCAATTATCAGAATCCCGTACTGCGGGGGAACTTAATCCCTCAAAGTTCATGGATCGCCATATTGGGGCGATCGCAGCTTTAATTTTAATTAGCTTACTGAGTTCATTGAGTGGAACACCATTTGACCATACCATCTCTAACGCCTGGGAAGCCTTTGTCTGGGGATTAGCAGATCCAGTAATTAGCTTGAATTGTTTAGTTGGTATTGTTGCGATTGGCTTACTCTCATCTGTGTTTGTTCGTGGCGCTGCGATCGCTGGATGTTTTGTCTTGGCAACAGTTTTAGGCATTGTAATTCATATATTTCAGTTAGATTTACCAGGCACAGAAATAGCCATTGCCATTTCTACCATCGTTTTTGGTACTATGCTGATGATGCCAAATCAACTAAACTTTCTGGTGCTTGCTTTAGTGGGCATCAGTGCTGGTTTATTTCAGGGTTACGCTAATGCTGAATCTATTGTTAGTGCAGGAACAATATCAATAGTTGCCTATATACTAGGTATTGCCTTAACTCTGTTTGCCGTTGCCATGAGTGCTAGAGAAATTGGTGTTGGGATGGGTATGGGAGAAATAAACCGAACTTTACCCTGGAAAATCAGCCTTGCTGGTTTCGCTTTGTGTGCGATCGGTATCGTGTTTTTGAGCAATTCGCTTATTTAAATCAGATATTTCAATTCAGTGGAATACATTCATTCGTGGGGGCGTACACCTAGCTGTGCGCCCCCACTGCGTTTTCAGACTGGGCAAGCGTTCTAGTGAATAAGTTGATGCACCTCTGCGCTAATCTAGAAGCTATATATAAATAAAAAGTTATGACACCTGAAGAAATTGCGGGTACGCTCACAGAATTATTTGACACATCTGCTGTTGCTACGACTGCTCTTGGATCGTGGCAAGTAGACACTCCTAATTTTCGGCTGTTGGTGCTGCTTTCCGAAGATAATACTTGGCTGCGAGTTTTACTGCCTATTCTGCCCATCCAAGAAGCCCAACCATTTTTAGAACAGTTCCTAGAAGCCAACTTTGATGACACTCAAGAAGTACGTTACGCTTTATATGAAAGAGTAATTTGGGGGGTATTTCAACATAATAGTGAAACTTTAGTGAGTGCAGATTTATCCAATGCAATCAACCGACTTTTATCTCTCCATCAGGCTAGATTAGATAATGTCTTTAATCGACTAATTGAAAGCCGCATCCGGCAAATTATTCAGGCAGCAAAACAGCAAGGACAATCTCTGCAAGCTACGATGCAAAGCTTAGAACGTTTTTACGCCGAAGGAATGATGGGCGAAATCAATCAAACTTCACAAGGGCGAGAAGAAGTTTTAACTGCTTGGCGGCGTCAGTTAGAACGTTTATGGAATGAGGGTTAATTTCAGTTTTTCAGTTTTCATTTTCAACCAATTTACAGATATATTTATCTATCATGGATCTCGTTGAAATCCTCAAAGAAGACTATCAAAGATTCCCAGTCAATCAAACTTACAGCATTTATGCCCCAGAGGTTTATTTTCAAGACCCGATGAATAAGTTTCGTGGTGTTAAACGCTACAAACAAATGATTAATTTTATCGAAACTTGGTTTTTAAATCCCAAAATGGACTTACATAATATTCAACGTTTAGGAGACACAATCAAAACTGAGTGGACACTCAGTTGGAATACTCCTCTTCCCTGGAAGCCACGGATCTCTATTCCTGGTTGGAGTGAATTAGGTCTGAACTCTGATGGTTTGATTATTTCCCATATCGATTATTGGAACTGTTCACGCTTAGATGTGGTGAAGCAGCATTTTTTCTCTTGAAAAAGTGGATGATTCAAATAATATAATTACCATCAAAATCTTCATGGTTTGTAGTGAGGACTTTAGTCCTCTCTAACGAGATGCTACGCAAACAAAATCAGGAATTAAGTCTTCCTATCACACTATGATGTAACAACGAAAGCCATTAATTATTATGACGGCTGCCAAAAATCCTAAAATATCTGCTGAATTAACTATACATACTAAAGTAGAAAAATTTGGTGTGCAAACATAATTGGTTAAGATATTTTCCGTATTTAAAAAGGGTTAATCACTACCCAATTTCTGGATAAAATCCCCATGTTCAGGCGACTGCAAACCTGCTTGTAAAACCTTCAACACACCCTGCATATTACCTGCTAATAACTCCGTCGCCGCTAACCACAACCCTGGAAATACCCGACTTCGCAAAATGCCTTCATTGTCAGGTACTAATTCCAGATATTCACCCTGTTCCAGAGAAAACCAAGTCAATTTTTGGTCTAAAACTTGCCAAACAATATATTCCTTGACACCGTTGCGACGATAAGCCTGTTTTTTGCCATGAAGATCGATAGCCGCACTACTAGCAGCAATTTCTACAACTAACTCTGGCGCACCTTCAATATAATCATCCTCACTCAGCCGCGTTTGACCACCTGCTTCCGGTACAATTAACAGAACAGCATCGGGTTGAGGTTCGTTATCTAAGTCTAAGCGGACGGTAGGTTCAACTCCCAATGCTACACCAGAAGTCGCAGCTTCGTAAGTACCAAGCCATGTCAAAATCCAGCCATGCGGTTGACCGTGACTTCGGAAACGCACAGCAGGCATAATATAGACAATTCCTTCGGTTAATTCAGCTTTTTTCAGGTTAGGGGTGGCATTGTAGCGACGCTCAAATTCGTAGCGGGTGAGTTTGTCGCCATTTTCCAAAGGAGGAATTGTCCAAAGCTGGGAGGGTGTTTTCACCATAATTGTTGTGAAAATGAGCTTGTGTACATCTTAGCGAATTAGGTAAAAACGCAACCGACCACGGAATGAGAGATTCTTGAAGAAGAATTCAGAAGTCAGAATTCAGGAATCAGAATCACTCTTTGTGGGGATTCAGACTCGCCACTGATAGCGGGGAGAGTACAGGATTCATTCTGAATTCTGACTCCTGACTCCTGAATTCTGTTTGAACATTAAGATTTTTTTACAAAATCACCAGTAATGTTGTTGAAATTGATAGCTGTATCCCAGGCAGTAAATAGATTTCAGCCATATCGCCTCCCAGAAAACCCGCAACAAACCTTATTTTTTTTCAGCCAGCAGGTTTGAGAAGATCAGAAACGATTTAATAAATTAAGCACTTATAAGTAAATGGGCTGAATTAAAGATAATACCTCTCTCCAAACCTTTTCCCTTCTCTACCAAGGACACGCTGGGCAATGCCTACAGCGGTAAACTACGCACTGAAGGGGTTGGTGGTAAGCTCTATCTTATATTTTTTACGCCCACTTACTTAGTTATTTTGAGTTTAAAAGGGAGACACAAACATGAAATTGGCTTACTGGATGTATGCTGGCCCAGCCCACATCGGAACTCTGCGAATCGCTAGTTCTTTTAAAAATGTTCATGCGATTATGCACGCTCCCATTGGCGATGACTACTTTAACGTCATGCGCTCCATGCTATCGCGGGAGAGGGATTTTACTCCGGTGACAACCAGTGTCGTCGATCGCAACGTTTTGGCACGCGGCTCCCAAGAGAAGGTGGTAGATAACATCGTCCGCAAGGATGCCGAGGAACACCCAGATTTGATTGTGTTAACTCCCACCTGCACCTCCAGCATCTTGCAAGAGGATCTACACAACTTTGTCGAACGGGCGCAGTTGGAAGCAAAAGGAGACGTAATGTTGGCGGATGTAAACCACTACCGCTACAACGAACTGCAAGCCGCCGATCGCACTTTGGATCAAATCGTCCAATACTACATTGAAAAAGCGCGGAAACGGGGCGAATTGGCTGAGGGCAAAACAGCAAAACCCTCAGTTAACATCATCGGTACTACCACCCTCGGTTTCCACAACAATCACGACTGCACCGAACTCAAACGGCTGATGGCTGATTTGGGAATTGAGGTAAATACCTTAATTCCTGAAGGTGCTTCGGTGAATGACTTGAAAAAGATGTCCCAAGCCTGGTTTAACCTGATACCTTACCGCGAACTTGGTTTGACTACAGCTCGTTACCTGGAACAACAATTTGGCACACCTTATATAGACATTACTCCAATGGGTGTAGTGGAAACTGCCCGTTGTATTCGCAAGATTCAGCAGGTAATTAACGCTCAAGGTGCAGAAGTTGACTACGAAAACTTCATCAATGAGCAAACCCTCCATGTATCTCAGGCTGCTTGGTTCTCCCGTTCAATTGACTGTCAAAACTTGACTGGCAAAAAAGCTGTGGTCTTTGGTGACAACACCCACGCCGCCGCCATTACCAAGATTCTGGCGCGAGAAATGGGGATTCATGTTGTTTGGGCTGGAACCTACTGTAAATATGATGCAGATTGGTTCCGCGAACAGGTTAGCGAGTATTGCGATGAAGTGCTAATTTCCGAAGATCATGGTGAAATTGGGGATGCGATCGCTCGTGTCGAACCCTCTGCGATTTTCGGCACGCAAATGGAACGCCACGTTGGTAAGCGCTTGGATATTCCCTGCGGCGTAATTGCTGCACCAATCCACGTCCAAAACTTCCCCATTGGTTACAAACCATTTATGGGTTACGAAGGCACTAATCAGATTACAGATTTGATCTACAATTCCTTCACTTTGGGAATGGAAGATCACCTATTAGAAATCTTCGGTGGTCATGATACCAAAGAAGTTATTACTAGAGGAATTTCTGCTGATTCTGATTTGAATTGGACAAAAGATGGTCAAGCAGAATTGAATAAGATTCCGGGATTTGTTCGCGGCAAAGTGAAGCGTAATACTGAAAAATTTGCGCGCGATCGCGGTTTCAAAGAAATCAACGCTGAGGTGTTGTACGCTGCGAAAGAAGCTGTCGGGGCGTAGGTTAACGGGTTAGAGATTTTTAATAATAAAGGGCATATCTTAAGATATGCCTTTTATTATTTATTCTGACTTCAGCAGACGAATAAAGCCAGCTTGTTCAAAGTGGCGATCTGTGGTTAATGCCTCTTTAATGCCAAGCTGTTGCATGACTATAAAAGAAGTGCTATCCACCAAAGACCAAGCTTTATCGTCTCTAGTTTTGAGTAGTTCCCAAGCTGCTGAATCTATTGTTGGTTCAATATAAATCAAGTTGATATAAGGAGCAGTTCTGACAGCTTCTACGTATTTAAATAACTGCGGACGAGGTACACGTAAAGGACTATTCAGCAAAGCCACCAGTTCAAGAACAACATAATTAGTTGTTACCATTGCTTGATTTTGCTGACGTTTATGTTGAAACCACTGCTTTGCTTGTTCATGGTAAGACTCAGTTGCAATAAATAAATTAGCCCACCCCGATGTATCTATAAAGACTGTATTCGCCAATTTTTCACTCCTGCTGCAAACTTTGCTGGAGATATCGATCGTGGTTTTCTCCTAAATCAGAATTATCAAATTTCAATGTTCCTAGTAAAGGTAAAATTGGATCGAATTCGGAGATGTTTTCCTGTTTAGATGATTGAGATAATGATTGCAGAATTAAATCTTCTAAAGATAGATTTAGTTTTTGCGCCTGAGCAGTTAATTTACTTTCTAATTCATCTGACAACTGTATTGTTAATGTTTTAGCCATTTTATTCACCAGTTACGGATGCTCAATAATCCCATTATATGCAGGTATAGCAAGTAGAAGAAAGTCTTTGTCTAGCTTGGAAATAATCGCAACTATTTGTAAAATGTGAATTATAAGTTTTATGTGCTATTCAGTTAACAGAATATAAAACTATTACAGCACCAAGAAACCTGTCCGCGATCGCGGTTTCAAAGAAATCAACGCTGAGGTATTGTACGCCGCTAAGGAAGCTGTAGGCGCTTAGTTTAGCAATTATTTCAGAAGAGTGGGTAGTGAGAAGTAAGTTTACTCTTCACTACTCACTCTTCAGTTTTTGCTACATTTTATACTTAGACGCACCTTGTTTTGAGACTTTATTTAGATTCAAGGCTAGCTGAATATATAATTCTATATCTTTTCTAAGCCAAAGTACGGTTATTACTACCTTAATTCTTTACTTTCCTTTATTCGTTATAGTACAAATATACTTTTGCCTGAGCTATAATTGCACAAACGTATTTAAAAATAACTATGTAGCGTCTGTCTTTATTATCAGAACTCTGCATAATTGCTAATAGATATATGGATGACATTGTAAAAAGTATCCAAGAAGATATTCTTCGTCCAGAAGTAGGACTGAACACGATTCTACTTAAAGCAAAGGTCTTGGCTCATCAACTTAAAAATCACCGTTTGAAACGATGGGTTAACTATGAGTTAGATGGTTATCCGCATCTGGAGAAAGTACCCGAGTATCGTATTATTTACACACCATTACTTGGATATATATTTAATGGTTATAATGGGTACAAGAACATACCCATTCCTCTGAATAAAACGCCTGATTGGTTTCAGGAAACAGCTAATAAAATCCATTTCTGTCCCGGTATTAAAACTGTTGAAGAGTATGCTATAAGTCAGAATAGTATTACCTTTGCCTGGAATGCGGAACAAATAGCCGTTTGGAACTACTATAATCCATCTGGATCTAGTGGACATCAATGCTATGAAGTAAAAAGACCAG
Organism: Nostoc sp. PCC 9305; assembly: GCF_963920915.1. Taxonomy (NCBI): domain Bacteria; kingdom Bacillati; phylum Cyanobacteriota; class Cyanophyceae; order Nostocales; family Nostocaceae; genus Nostoc; species Nostoc sp. PCC 9305. Next base: position 9,560 of record NZ_CAWUDN010000068.1, on the reverse strand, counting down.
TATCTTATAGCGTCTTTGCTCAAATACTATTAACAGTTCGCAGTCGTTTGCAAGATTTTGTCCTCGAACTTAGTGATCTTCCTTGGAAAATGCCAAAGGATTCATCATTATTAAGCGACCAAATTGAACGGCTTGTATCATTAACAATTTATAACAACGCACAAGGAGGAAACGTGGCAACTTTTGACCAACGTGAACAGCAAGTACAAAACCAAAATAATGCAGCACGCGATATTAATATCAAAGGTGATATCAATATCAGGACTATTCAAAATACTAATGATTTTATTAGTGAACTACAAAAAGTAAAAAGTGAACTATCGAAAGCTGGAAAGGCTCAAATCATTGATGCTGAAATAGTTACTGATGCAGATTACGAAATAGCTACTGCAATACAGGAGGCTAAAAAAGCTACACCTAATAAAAATTTAGTTTTGAAGGCAATAGAAAACGCTAAAAACTTATTGAGTAAGAGTGCTGGTGCTGTTGAGTTTGTCACAGCACTTATAAATCTGATTGCAGCAGGAATAACATTATTCTAAGTACTTTAGTTAGACTGAACATTGTAACTCAATAGCCCCTACTTTTCAGAATAGGCTTTTTTGTCAGCTTTGAATTAGGTATGACTTAACAGATAATTTTAGTTATTTTTATTACATTGCTCAAAGAGCGATCGCGCCTCCAACCTACGGCTTAATCTCGCTTTTGTTTTTGTATTTGTTCCCATTCCTCTTGAATACTTTGTAATGCCTTCAAGGTGCGATTTAAACGGGCTTTCTTTAACTCAGGAGTCTCTTTTTGGAATAAACTCGGAGAATTTATTACTTTATGTAGTTCAGATTGGGTGGAATGAAAGCGATCGCTCAAACAGCGTTCAAAGATTTCACCATTACCACTGCTCACATTTTCTACTAATTGGCAATATATATACTCTTTAGAACTGATTTGACCGTTGAGGGCTGTATTAACAATTTCCTCGATTAACTTGTGGTAGCAGTCAGATAAGGAATCAGATAGTGCGGCTGGCGTAGGTTCTGCTGCTAGATTATTTATTTCAGAAGTAGAGGGATCGGATATTTCTTCTTTAGTTGGTGTTACTAAAGTTTCCTCAGAAGTAGGGGATTCTTCTTTAGTAGGTGTTGGTAAAGTTTTCCGAGAATTTGTAGGTGAAGAATTTGCTTTAGAATTAGATAAGTAATAATCTGCTAAAGAACCACAGAGAAACTCTTCGCGAAAGCGGTTTATTTTGGCACGTGACTGGATTTTGTGGTAACGACGTTTCTGATACCATAAACCAGAAATTAGTAAGCCTGCAATGGCTCCTATGCCAACCCCTGCCATAGCAACCTTGCCATCTTCTAAAGCTTGATTTTGTTGCCCAGATTCAACAGTCGGATTGGAAGATGCACTTTGAGCAATAGCATAGTCACTCGCTGAATTTAGCTGCACGCTAGTGGCGATCGCCGCAGCCGACAGTATAAGTCTAAATATTAACTTTGATTTCCACATAATTTTACAGCTTAAAAATATGTTGTCTATTTTTGGAGACTAACCGCCTCCCCAAGGAGTGAATAGTTAAGAATCAAACTAACTAGATATCTCTTTTAGCAAGGAAGTTCCACTCCACTTATATAAAAAATAAACTTTGTCAACAGTAGTTTCCAGAATATTTTCTTATTTTTTAACATTATTTGTCCGTCTAGGAATCTTGACAAAGCCATATATTAATACCATTTCTCAAAGTATATGTATTAGATATTTCTTAAAATGGTTATGATTTATAGCGATCGCATAATCAAACAGCATTGAGTTCAGTAGGAAATAGTCGAGGATGTGCGATCGCTGCTAGGCTTTCCACTGGTATCGCATATTGCTGGGCATAAGGTCTATAAATGACATTAAATTGTAAGTGCTATAGCATAATTTGGCATAAATAGTACTACTACCTCATCAGTAGTGTAGTGTTAGCGATCGTCATAGCCCATTGTAGACATCGCCTCTTGGATTTGGAGCGTATGAGCCAATAAAATGTAAACTTTCAGAGACTTGTACCAAGTTTCTAACTACCTTGCTCTTTAATATCTCTGTGTGTAGTTCTATTTATAGAATAGGTGCTTCCCCGAAAGCTCAACTTATGAGTTGCTTGTGGTGTAATGATTCCAGTCGATTGGGTATTAGGATCGGCGCCAACAAAATAAGTACATCCCCGAAAGCTCAACTTATGGGTTACTAATGGTGTGGTTTCCCCATCTAATTTGCTATTGAGGTCATGACGATAGCAAGCCCCACGGTAGATTAAGTGATAATCTGGTTCCGATTTGGGAATCGACTGTTGTGTATATTGTGTTTCCCTGCTGACTACTTTGCTTGTATAATACTCGTAGCTTGTACTGATAAGAATAAGAATTAATAATAGAACTAAAATCTGCCAAGGAGCTAACATTAAACCCAAAATCAGGCTGATAGCTGCAAATACAGTCACTAAATGTGAGATTTCATTATTTCTATTTTTGAATAAAAAATAGCCAATGATGAAACAAACACACGGAAAAATGAAAAAGTACAAAGCCATATTTCCTACATTCGCAACTAAAAGCAAAGGGTTTATAAAGCAGATTGAACTTATTTTAAAAGTTGTTGTTTATTTTACCTCCAATCAGCTTGAGAAGTTACCGTGCTACTAGGGTAAAAGTTTTACGTCAAGTTATCTGTATTAGCTGCGATCGCAAAGAAAAATTAATACTCAAGACTATCTCAAACCTTTGGAGCGGAGTTCAAGGGTTATGTAGAGTGAGGGTTTTTGTCTTTATTCATTCAGAGAGGTTACAAGCGTGGTATGGAGTGGATACTCAGTGTAAAGCCTTTGCTGAAGTATAGGAAGATATTATCTCATAGCGATGTCATATAGCGATCGCATTCCTTAACGCAGAAATTTACTGATAAATAAAAATTAAAAGCTAACAAATATCACAATACAAAATTATTACTTCGGGGATCTAATAGGCAGAATAACCCACTACAGTTATAACCGATGTGTCTCCGGCAACGAAGTAAAAAAAGCATCACAAAAGCCTCGCAATCTCGCGTATTAAAAAAAAGCAGATGCATGTTACTGTTTTAATCTCATTGTCTTCCCTTCGCGCCTTTCCCTATGCATCTGCACTATTTACACCCCCAACACCTTGAAGAATTAGTCAAGAGTAGTGGTATAGACTTACACTTAGTGCATCTCAATTTTAGGTCGCTCCAAGGTGTAACAGCTTATGAGTACCTGTTGATTTCTGAGCTACTTCCCCGCACCAATACTGGAATGGTGAAAGCCGGATGGTTACAGCGTTACGCTCACATCACTGAAGGCGGTTGGTGGTGTTCGGGACTAGACCCTCTGAATAATTGGCAAATGATGGAATGGGGATGCTTTAAGCCAAACCAACCCCGACAAAATCACAATGGCAAGTCAATCAAGTACGAGCATCCCCCCAGCACGCCAACGCGAGTGTTTTGTTTGCGGGTAACGTTGCAAGTGTGGCAGCAAGTCGCTGGGCGTTACAATCTGGTCATGCCTGAAAATATCACCATTACTCCTGATGGCGAAGCTGGAGGCTTTTGGCAATGGGTGATGCAACAGAACATTCCCCTCATCATCTGCGAGGGTGTAAAGAAAGCAGCCACGTTGTTGACGCAAGGATATATAGCCATTGCCATTCCTGGAATTACCAGTGGTTATCGGGTTGTGAAAGATGAATTTGGTAAAGTTACCCGTCGTCAGCTAATTCCTGATTTAGCCGCGTTTGCGATTACAAAGCGCAGCTTTTACATTTGCTTTGATTTTGAAACTCAACCCAAGACAATTGCTGCTGTAAATAATGCTATTTCTCAGCTTGGTTGTTTATTTCAGCAAAAAAATTGTCCTGTAAAAGTCATCGAACTTCCAGGAATAGAAAAAGGGGTTGATGAGTTTATTGTTGCTAAGGGTGCAAGTAATTTCGATAAAGTTTATCGCCAAAGTGTTGATTTAGAAATTTATCTTGCTCAAACCAAACCCCATACCGAGTTAAGTATTCCTGCGGCACTTATCTTCAACCGTCCTTATATAGGTGAAATACCTTTCCCCACCTCTGGCTTAGTAGGAGTCAAATCAGCAAAAGGAACGGGGAAAACTACAGCACTACAAGGCGTTGTTCAACAAGCAAAAAGTCGAAAACAACCAGTTTTATTAATTACTCACAGAATTCTACTTGGACGATTCTTGTGTGAAAAAATTGGTATTCAATGGGGAACACATAAAGACGATGGGGAGAAAAGGATTAATAAAACGCTTACCCCCGCTCCTCCCATACTGCGCTCTCTCTTTTCTCAGCAATCCCTCGGCTTGTGCGTTGATTCGATTTGGAAACTTAACCCAGAACATTGGCGGGGAGCAATAGTAATTTTAGATGAAGTAGAGCAATCTTTATGGCATCTGTTAAATAGTAATACTTGTAAGCATAAGCGGGTAAAAATATTAAAGTTATTCCAGCAACTCATTGCGACAGTTTTAACAAGTGGCGGGTTAGTAATTGCTCAAGATGCTGATTTATCTGATGTTTCACTAGAATATTTACAAGGATTGGCAGGAATTAAATTAACACCTTGGGTAGTTCTCAATCAGTGGAAGCCTCAACAAGGTTGGGATGTGACTTTTTATGATTCACCAAACCCAACACCGTTAATTCACCAACTAGAATTGGATTTACTTGCTGGACGTAAATGTTATGTTACTACCGATAGTCGGGCTGGGCGTTATAGTTGTGAAACAATTGAACGTTATTTGAAAGAACGGCTACAAAAATTACGGCGACAATTTCCTCAAATGCTGGTGGTTAGTAGTCACACAACAAATACACCTGGTCACGCAGCAGTTGATTTTATAGCTGCGATTAATCAAAAAATATCTGAATATGACGGGGTTTTTGTTACTCCTAGTCTTGGTACAGGAATTAGTATTGATGTTCAACATTTCGATCGAGTTTATGGCATTTTTCAAGGGGTAATTCCTGATTCGGAAGCAAGACAAGCGTTAGCAAGAGTCAGGGATGATGTACCGCGTGTTGTCTGGTGTGCTAAACGAGGTATTGGTCTAATTGGTAGTGGAAGTACAAATTATCGCTTGTTGTCTGATTGGTATCAAGAAAATCAAAAAGAAAACTTAGCTTTGCTGAGTCCCCTACATAAAATAGATGTAGATTTACCCTTAGTTTATGACCCGATTCATTTGCGAACTTGGGCGAAGTTATCTGCAAGAGTAAATGCTTCTATTCGCCTTTACCGACAATCGATGCAAGATGGTTTAATTGCTGATGGCCATCAAATTCAGGTGCGGAGTAATGCAGTTCACAATAATATTATTCGAGATTTACGTCTGGCCTTTTTGGCAACCGATGCCGATGATTTAGCTACCCGCAAAAGATTAATTTTAGAAATTGTTAAAGTTCAAAAAGATTGGGCACAAAGTCGTCAAAAGGCTAAAGAAATTAAACGTAAAATTAAAGATATTAAGCAGCAAAATCAACTATCAGTAGCATCTGCTGTTGCCAATGCTAAAGATATCGATTATGTGGAATATGAGCAGATGTTAGTTAAGCATTCCCTAACGGATGGAGAACGCAACCAAATTAACAAATATGTTCTTAGACAAAGGTATGGTGTAGAAATTACTCCTTGGCTGAAATTACAGGATGAACAAGGATATTATCGTCAACTGTTAATCCACTATTATTTAACTCACGAAAGCGAGTATTTTCACGTTAGAGATGAGCAAGAATGGCATCAGCAATTATCTTGGGGTGAAGGGAAAGTTTTTCTCCCAGATTTAAAAACTTATACGCTCAAAGTTGAAGCTATGAGAGCTTTAGGAATGCTTCAGTTTATCGAAGACAAACGCGAATTTACTGAGAACGATACAGATTTAATCTTGCTGAAAAATATTGCTTTTCAACATAGTAAACATATTAAAAGAGCGCTTGGTATTAATTTAATCGGCGAAAAAGAGCAAGTTTCAGCAATAAAAATACTTGGTCGACTGTTAAATTTGTTGGGTTTGAAGCTGAAACGAGTTAATGAGGTTTATCAAATTGATTTAGAAACACTATATGATGGCAGAGAAAAAATATTTGCTGTTTGGCATCAACGAGATGAGGTGATGTTGGCTCATGTTAAAAGTGTTGGTTATGAGTTGCCTGATTACTCTTCAGACTGGAAGTTTGAAATTATGCAAACGTCTGTGGGTAGGTGACACCAATGGCGTACAAATGCAAGTCTATGCTACATAGATTTTCTATGCTGTCCTCAATGATTTGTGTACTGATTACAAATGGTTAATAAACTTTTGCTAATACCGAATTCGCGGATCTACATAAGCATTTAAAATATCAATTAAAATGCTGGCACTCACAACGATCGCACCAAAAAATACTAGTACTCCCTGGACTGTGGGATAATCGCGATCGGCGATCGCTTGATACAATCGATTAGCCAAACCAGGCCAAGAAAATGTTACCTCTGTCAAAATCGCCCCACCCAACAGAGATGCAAATGTTAATCCCAAGACTGTAATTACTGGAATCAAAGCATTCTTTAAAGCGTGGGAGGCTAAAATCTTATTTTCACCAATACCTCTAGCTCTAGCGGCTTCTACATAATCGGCTTGCAAGGTTTGCTTTAAATTCACTCGCACAATTCGCTCAAAAATCCCACTAAGCAAAATTCCTAAAGTGAGACTCGGTAGCGCCAGATGGTGCAAAGAAGTGAAAAACTGGGTGAAATTTCCACCGAGTAAGCTATCAATTGTATACAATCCAGTGACAGTAGCCGGAGCCGGCAAATTGGGCGGAAAGCGGTTGGAATTAGGAAACCAACCCAATTGGACTGAGAAAATCAACTGCAAAAGCATTCCCGCCCAAAACATCGGAAGTGCGTAGGTGATGATACCAAACAAGCGCCCGCCGACATCAAAATATGTCCCAGGACGGGAAGCCGAAAGAGTCCCAACCGCAATTCCGACGATAAGTGCAACCGCCATACTACATACTGCTAACTCCACTGTCGCCGGGAAATATTGCCCAATTATGTCCCAGACATTTTGTCCGCGACTCATTAATGAGGTTCCCAAGTCAAAGCGTAGTATGTTTCCCACATAGTTTAGGTACTGTAGCCACAGCGGCAGGTTTAAACCGAGTTGTTTTCGCAATTCTTCTTTAGCTGCTTCTGGCGCACGTCCACCCAGAATTGCATCTGCTGGATCTCCTGGTGTTGCTCTTAGTAAAAGAAATACAATGGTGATGATAGTTAATAGCTGAAGTGGCGCAAGAAGCAACCTAGAAACAATGTAATACTGTAAAGCTTTAGAACGAGACATAAGTAATTCGTAATTCGTAATTCGTAATTCGTAATTTTTGATTCGTAATTCGTAATTTTTGGGCTTTTCACTACACCAAATTTCAAATTTGTGGCTTTTAGCTGTTGGAATTTGGATCTCAAAAAACTAAATTACGAATTACGAATTATCAACTACGAATTATTTTTTAAGTGTCTGGTAAAGCAAAATTTGGGTAGGGTTAAGTTTCACGCCATTAACACCATTTCGGGCAAATACATAGTCTTTGTTTTGCCATAAGGGAACGTAAGGTACATCAGTAGTTACTTGCGTTTGAATTTCGGTAAAAATTTTCTGACGCGCTTCGGGGTTTTGTTCTTTGCGTTGCCCATCAATCAGTTTATTTATGGCTTCGTTATAGTAGAACGAACCCTGAGTTTGACTGCCTCCATCTTCGCATCCTTTCGCCGCGGAACCTTTGTCACAAGACAAAAATGGCTGGACGTAATTATCTGGATCTAAAAAGTCTGGATACCAATCAAGTAAAGCTGCTGGATACAAACCCTTGGCAATGTCTTTAAAGAAGGCAGGCCCTTCCGCTTGGGTAACTTCAAATTGGAGTATTCCATCCATTTTGACATCCACAAGAGATTTGAGTGTCTGTGCTGCCAAACTACGAGTAGGTGAACTAGAAGGATACCAAACTTGCACTTTTGCAGGATTTTCTTTGGAGAAGCCAGCAGTAGTTAATAATTTTTTAGCTTGATCGAAGTTAGCATCACCATATTTATCTTTGAATAATGGCACAGAAACTTTAAACGTTGTGGGAATCATGCTATAAAGCGGATCTGCTTGACCAAGTAACACTCGCTCGTTTAAAAGTGGACGGTCAATTATGGATGCGATCGCTTGTCTTACCTCTAATTTATCTAAAGGCTTTTGATTCCGGTTTAATACCAGATAACTTACTACACTACCTTCAGCTGCGATCGCTTGCCAATCCCCTTTTTTACCACCTTCTTCTAAACTCCGATTTTGATCTGGTTGTAGTGACAGATAAGCTACATCCACTGCACCTGTACGAAAAGCATTAAACAAATTAACCGGACTAGTTTGAATTTGGAGATTAACACCTTTGTTAGCTGGTTTTTCTCCCCAATATTTATCAAACACATCAAATCGGATGGAATCAGTACCATACTGTCCTAATTTGTAAGGGCCAGTTCCCACAAAAATATTCGGCTTGAATTTACCAGCGCCGACTTCGTAAGCTTTTGGCGAAACTGCACAAATTCCAGGAAAAGCCAACAGTGAAGGAAAAGCTGCAAAGGACTTTTTCAACTTGATTGTCAACTCATACTCGCTTGTCGGTTTTATCGAATCTACTATATCAGCTAGTAAGAATGAGGGTTTTCCTTTATTTTCAATAAAGCGCTGGATGCTAAAGGCCATTGCTTCAGCGTTGAAGGGAGTTCCATCGTGAAAAACTACTCCCTGACGTAAGGGGATGGTATAAGTTAAGCCGTCTTGACTGACTTTGGGTAATGCTGTAGCTAGTTGGGGTTTAATTTCGGTGCTTCCTGGTTCGTAGTTATAGAGGCGATCGCTCATATTAAACACCAAACCTAAAGATGCTAACTCATAAGCATCAGCCGGATCGAGGGTTCTCGGCTTCGCTGTTGTACCGATAGTAATACGACCATCACCTGTAGGGGTATTTACAGAACCAGATGGCGGCGTAGGTGACTGCGGACGAGGAGCGCAACTAACAACCAAAAATAAACATAAACAGAACAAAGATAGGAATTGTGTAATCCGACCCCACCGTTTCACGGACAAGGAAAACCAGGTCATGGCAGTAATATATTTGATATCAGCGGTCAGCAATTCTACTACATTTGTGACTCTTATGCTGAATCTTCACAATTTATAGCAGTTTTTGTTTCGATGGAATACTCCGTAGCCATCTAAATCAAAAATTTGGCGGATACACAACTTCATCATTAAGTTTATTGCTACTGTGCGATGTCTACACCTATGCACTATTTGGTTACAAAAAATCATTGATAAAATACATAATTTAATATTTAAGATTTGTTAAGTATTGAAAAGTTTTTATTTAATTAAAATTTTCAACATTGGTTAAATTTGTCAGGACTTACGCAACTGGCACAAATAGCGGGCGGGGCTACACCCCGCCACGCAA
>NZ_CAWUDN010000067.1:0-43301 GCF_963920915.1 Nostoc sp. PCC 9305 | reverse complement strand
TATCAGTAAAATTGCTCTTTCCTATTGTACTGGACTAGACTAATAACCGCTATAAGTAACCAATACCTAAAGTCAGTTGTATCTGATTCACCGTGAGTACTCCTGAAGTTATGTGAGCTTCACTAAGGGAACTCCAAGAAATAAATTATCCAATATTGTGGGGTGGGCAACATGAGCGCCCTATGGACTGGGCGGGCGAGACGCCCACCCCACAAGAGTTAATTATTTGGAAATCCCTAATCATCATTCGTACAAAGTTATAACATATACATTCGGAACCTCACCCCGTATTTGCTTATGCAAACACTCCCCTTTGTGAGGAGAGGTTTGGGGTTGAGGTTCAAAAATTTACTTTATATAAACGATAACTGCTATAGCTGTAGCTATTAAAGCAATCATTAAGCAGTCTTAAAAAATCGAATAATTTCGCGGACATGATCGAGAAATTGCCCGTCGGTAGAAAGTTGCGCGATCGCATTTCTGGCTTCTCTCCCCAAACGCTCATGTTCTGTTTGATTTGTCGCCCGTAATTCTTCTAAGTTAGCCGCAATCCGGGCTAAATCTCTGCGAGTTTCTTCGGCAAAACGTTGTTGAGTTGCGGATAAAGAATAGGGTTGTTCCGGGTTGAGCTGATCTTCCAATGACTGGATTTTTTGTTCCAATATAGAGAAGCGATCGCGCAGTTCAAAAATATCTTCGCGCGGATACTTCCATTCTTGGCGAATCATCGCTAACCGCGCATATAAATACTCGTAAGCGCGAATCGCGGGACGCAGAATTGTTAATAACAAAGCTGCACCAGAACTTATATATCCCACCGTACTAATCCCAGTGACAGCAAGCGTATAAAGCCCAATGGCTGAGAATAAGTGTAAAGCAATAGCAACCCAGAGCGATCGCTTTGCCAAAAGTGTGACATACTTCACTTGTTTCTCATCAACTGGAATTCCTTTCTCAGTTGATTGTGCTGCTTCTGCTAAGACTTCTTTGGCTTGAAAATGCACATTCCACGGTACGGTGACAATTACCAACAGCCACCAAAAACTTGCACCACCAATCACCCAATCAAGAAAGTTACCTGTAGGGATGTGCAACCATTGCAGTAAGCCAAAAGCCACTAGCACCGGAACCACAATTCCAACAATGGAACTGATGAAAAAGTTGATATACATCTTACCCTGTCTCCGATGAAACTATCACCTCGATTATGGCTAGTGGTTCTCAATTATACAAATATATTTGTGATGGTTTTTCTAGTTGCACATAATAAAAGAAGGGAAGAATAATGGAATACTGTTTTGTAGAGTTTCAAGTAGATGATTCCAAAAGATTCAATGCTCTTTGTGAAGTTTTCAACGAAATTAAAAAAGATAAAGACAACGATTCTTGGCGTAATGAAGAAGATTGGCTAATTTTTTTTGATCGCAAAGCATTATCACATTTTTGGTGGCCTAGTGAAGAGGAAGTGACTGAACATTTCCGTCGCTGGTTTGCAACACCTGTAGAACAGAGGTGGACAGATCCTAGCCTCAAACATCCTTGGGGATTTTATTCTATGTTTGATGCTTTTCAAAATGGTGAATATCAATTAATTGCTTGTAGGATGGTTTCTGCCGACAGAGCTAAACTTGAATTTGAACCCTTTGGTCATCCCTATGGCGGAACTGCTGCAATACAGGCGTTAGTTAAATCCTTCGATTTTGTAATTTTTGCAGAAGATGACGGTATAGAATACACAAATTTTAACCTGTAGTTTGGGAAAAGAATGAGACAATTTAAACCTTTCCCCGTCACTATTGGATGAGATAGCTACGCCAAATTGATTGACTATCTTTACTACCTTTTTCTGGAAGCAGCAATCGCCAAGTTTTACCTTCTTGCTGAATTTGCAAGTAAACGTCAAATGCTTGTTGTGGTTGCGTTAAGCGTCGTTTTGGTAGCTTAACAATCAAGTCGTAGGTTCCCCGGACGTGGAAAGCTGGTAAATTTTCAATCGTCAGGGGTTGTTCCTGGGTAATTGATAGCCGCTTGATTTCAAATCCTTGAAAATCTAAATCCAACTGTTGGCTAAGTTTTTGTTGAGTTTGTTCTAGCCCAAGTGCGATCGCTTTTTGCACTAAATCGCTAGTTGGTAGCAGTCCAATACTGCCACAAGCTGTCACTAGCACCAGCAATATTGCTGTCAAAACTAACCGCACCATGTTATTCCTGAGATTCCACTTATCAGCGATAGTATAACTGTAGATTCTCTCAATTCTCTCATTTACCATGCCAAAACAGTCTATAGGTCTTGATAATCAACTCTACAATTATCTTTTATCCGTTTCGCTGCGAGAACCAGAAATTCTTGAAAAGTTGCGCCAAGAAACCGCCAATCATCCCCGGAGTGGAATGCAGATTTCGCCAGAACAAGGGCAGTTTATGAGCCTTCTGGTACAGTTAATTGGAGCGAAGAAAACCCTAGAAGTTGGAGTGTTTACGGGTTATAGCTCACTTTCTGTAGCTTTGGCGCTACCGGCTGATGGCAAAATTATTGCTTGTGATGTGAGTGAAGAATTTACTGCGATCGCTCGGCGATATTGGCAAGAAGCTGGGGTTGCCGATAAAATCGATTTACGATTAGCACCAGCTTTGGAAACTTTAGATGAGTTATTAGCAACTGGGCAAGCCGAAACTTTTGATTTTGCCTTTATTGATGCTGATAAAGAAAATTATGATGGATATTATGAGCGATCGCTGCAATTAGTTCGTCCAGGTGGATTGATTGCGATCGATAATGTTTTATGGTCTGGACAAGTAGCTGACGAGCAAAATCAAGATGAAAGCACCCAAGCAATCCGGGCGCTGAACGAGAAGTTACATCATGACGAGCGAGTTACCCTCTCCCTTGTCCCCATCGCCGATGGACTTACTTTAGCAATCAAGCGACCTTAATACAGCAAGAGCGCACAACTAGCTGTGCGCCCTTATTACATGTTCTACTTCTACTTACCTGAAGTTATAGCCAATTCCTAACTGTAGTCCTACATCAGTATCATCTACAAAAGCAGCATTTACACCACCTGTTAGCGTAAGTCTAGAACCGAGAGGAACGTCTACACCACCTGTTAACAGTAATCCAATATCAGTATCAGCATTAGCTTCAATTGCTATACCAGCACCTATGTAAGGAGATATACTATAGGTTCTTTCACCCACTGAACCTGCTCTGCGAGGAGAAAAATCTAAAGTTACGGGAACTAGAAATATTGTATCGTCCCCAAAGATCACTGATGGTCGCACTGATAGATAGTTTGTCAAACCAAGTTTACTGATTACTGTAAAGTTAGTGTCGCTCAGAGCGGTATCGTTGCCGCTCAAACCAATGTTACCACCAACTCCGATATAGCTTCTGCCACCACGAGTAGCTCTACCTACGTTAACATCAGGTGTCCCATTATTTCCTGTTGGTGGCTGATTTAACTGACTGATGTTAACATCAGGCGGAATCAGGACTTGGTTAATTGCATGGATGACACCATTGCTAGCTTTCACGTCTGCCTGGAGAACTCTGGCATTATTCACCGAGACTTGACTGTTAGCGGAATCGATTTGAATATTTACAGGTCTTCCTTCATCGGTTGTCAATTCCCCTGCTGAGAGTTGACTAGCAGTTACCGCACCGGGAACCACATGATATCTCAAAATCTTGACTAACGCTTCTCTGTTTTCTGGTTGCTCTAACTGCTGTAAGGTAGCAGCAGGCAAAGCAGCAAAGGCATCATTGGTGGGAGCGAAGACTGTATAAGGGCCTGGCTGTTGAAGAATATCTGCTAGACCGGCTGTCTTTAATAAAGAAGTCAGAGTTGTAAAAGAACTACTGGATGCCGCTAGAGAAACAATATCAGTACCGCCAGGAGTTCCAGCTACAATGTACTGGCTAGCTGGAAGATTGCTAGCAATAGGTTGCACCCGTCCTTGTTTAACTAAAGCTTGATATAAAAGTGCTGCTGCTTCAGCACGAGTCAAAGACTGTTGCGGATTGAGTTGTTTTACATCTGGGTAGTTGACAACAAGATTACTTACTGTCGCTGCTGCCACACTGCCAACAGCATACTCTGGGATAGCTGAGGCATCGTTGTAGTAAGTAGTAAGAGTACTTGTATCGCCACCAGTTAAACCTAAGCCACTACTTAAAGCAACGATCCCCTGCACTCTAGGAATTTCTTGATTTGGTCTAAACACGTTCCCAGGATAGCCTGCCAAAAATCCAGTTTCGTAGGCGTTTTGAATTGCCGCAGCCGCCCAGTAGTTAGCAGGAACATCACTAAATCCACCTGCACTTAATTGCCGGACTCGGTTTTGGTTACTGAATGCTTTTTGAATTAAGGCAGCAAACTCAGCACGAGTCACAGGCTGATTTGGTCTATAAGTGCCATCAGGAAAGCCACTAATCACGTTATTCTCAGCTAGGGCTTGAATGAAGGGACGCGCCCAATAATCTGAGGAAACATCAGATAGGTTAACTGTTGAAGTCGGCGATGGTGTCGCAGGTGCTGGTGTCGCAGATGGAACAGGAGTTTGAGATGAAGCTGGGGCAGAAATTACGATGGGGGTTAATGTAGCAGCTGTCATTCCCAGAACTAGCAAAGTAACCTTTGTTGATGACCAACGAAACAAACTAGACATGGAAATATCCTCTTTTCAATTTCTTGGGTTGACTATTGGAAAATACCGGATGCAAGGTTAAGTGAATACAAATATCCAGATAATTCTTTGGTTCGCCTTGATATGGAAACCAAAAATGAAACCCGTTAACTCTGGAAAATTTAAATGTGGGACATTATGAGTAGCTGCTCTGATATCTCATAACATTTATCTAAATGTTTACCACATGTAGTATCGGATTCCTATTTGTGTGTTTTTTAAAGAACCGCAGATCGCACTAAAGAGAAGCAGGCATACTGTGGTCATCTCTTCTGTTGCAACAATAAAGATAATTAATGCAGGTAGGCGATTTTATCAGTTCTAAAATTGCAGTCAAGCAGTAAAATAATTGGCTTTTAATAGCCATCTCTTTATAATTGCCGACGAGGGTTCATGCCGTCAAACTTAATGTATCATGATCTTTAGCAAGATTTAAGAAATAAAATGCCTCTTGGCGATATCATGTATTATTAATCTTTGATCGAAATTATACAACTAACTCAGGGCTGGATTTTGAGGAAAAAGTTTCACTCTTTAGATAGTTGTCCTTGATGGTAAATTTTCAAATACTAGACTGAAAATTAGCGATCGCAATCAAAAATTCCGAGCCTGATTGCGCCAAGATTTTTGGCTAAGAATTATTTTTTTACAAAAGACTATTTTATAAAAGGGAACCCAAAGATAAACTAGGATTTTTGGAAGCTGGCTAATCTGTATAAATTTTGCTCACAGCTCCTCTGGAGGTAGGGCAACAAATCCGGTTTTTAGTCCACGCTTGAATCCTGCCTTTTCATAGAAGTGCAACGTCTCCTCGTTTTTTGAGCCGCTTAGAAGCATCACTTTATAGCACTGTTGCTGCCATGCTAAAGCTAAGGCATAATGTAGCACTTTTGTACCAAATCCCTGTTGTCGAAAATCGAGATGGGTGACAACATTTTCAATAATGCCGTATGGACGTGCGGCACGCGTTAAGTTAGGAACAATAGTTAAATTACATGTTGCTACTAGCTGGTTATGAACATCAGCCACTATGTAATACAAACGGGGATCGTGTAAAATCTCATCCCAAATAGATTGTAAAACATCATCAGTCGGTAGAGATGCATCGACAGGATTTAGGTGGTTATATAAAACCAAAAGTTGGGGAAGTTCGTCGCGTGTAATTAGGCGAACGGTAATTATCGGTTTAGACAAAACTGCATTAAAGTAATTTAATTATCCCAGGAAGTATATTTGACAATTTCAAATGTCAAAATTATGGGAATGTCAATTCAGTGCGAATAACTCCAGCGCGTTCGTGGCGGGCTAGTAGTTTAGCTGTACTACCTGAAGGGGCACGCACCACCCATTCCACTTTTGCCCGATCCTTGGTAGGATCGCTGTGCCGCCTAATGGGAGTTGAAGGCTTGTAGGCTCGTCCTTCTAATTGACCTAACTCTTCACGCGGCTTACCCGTTACCAAAGTTCCTCCAGAAGGCAGTTCAATTTCACAGATACAGCCCCGTACTAGCTTTTTTTCTAAAGCTTTTTGGGTGACATTGGTGGGCAACCAGCCTGTATTATGCACAACCAATTGCACCCGATAAGTATCATCACCCAAGCTGTGGATACTGGTTTCGTAAATCTCTAAACGCGGAGATATTAATAGATGCCAAACCAGCCATTCTGGGAAGAGGGCTATTTCTTTCTCCAGAAACTGAGAGGGTGGATTTGCCCAAGCGTACATGGTATCCCAGCCGCCTAGTTCAATCTGACCGAGTTGGGGATGCTCGAAGGGATACCAATCTATGTAGCCCTTACCTGCAAGTTTTTCATCGTTCCAACGCAGTAATTTCAAGTCATCTTCTATAGGGTGTTCTCGCTGCCAATCAATGTATTTGTAATCAGTGATTCCAGCTTGGCGTTGCGGACTCCAGACTTCTACTGTCCAGGCAAATAGACCTTGATATTCATAAGCCCAGTCATGGAATGTACCTGTAATTACATCTTTGGGGTCATAGCGGAAATCATGAAAGGCAGAGATGGCTGGGTATTGAGTAAGTTCAGTACCTTTTGCGCCAATGTGTTGATAGGTGCGGAGGTCATTGACCGGGAATTCGTCATCGCTGAGGTGCGTGTAGGAACGGATAAGAACACCGCTGAAAGTGTGAAAGGCGATCGCTCCTGTAATATTAGGATGTGTAGTGATAAACTGAACAAGCGATCGCACTTCTGTTTCAGATGTAGGATAAGAACCAGCCCCCGATTGCTCAGATTCTTGCCGCCACAAAAATGGAAAATTCCGGTTTAAATCTAGCCCTTCTTTAGAAGGCTGAATTTTAATCTGAACTCCGTCATAATTTTCGATATTTCCTTCTGGTAGTACGCGATAATACTGACCACCTGTTTCTGTTGGTTCGCGTCGTATCAGCAGGCGTGGTTCAGTTGGACAAACTTTCCAAGCCCCATTAGCATCGGGGATTCGCATCAGTAAAATCCGACCATCGCCATCGATATCTTCCATCACTAACCCATCGTTGCCTTCCTCATCATGGGGATAGGGACGAGTACCGGAGCGAATAAATTTCGGTTTGTCAGCCAATGCCAACTCCGCACCATCAGGATTAACACGGGGACAAATGTAGAAGGTGCGGGTATCCAAACAACGGGTAATTTCTGAGTGAGTACCGTAAGCTGTCACTAATGTTTGCAAGAGATATAGACAAACACTTGACGGTGCTAGTTCAGTGGCGTGAATGTTGCCATCAACCCAGAGGGCAGGTTTTTCTTGATGTGCGCCAGTGGCAAAGTTGCTAACTGTTAATACCCAGATGTCACGTCTTTCGTAACTTTTGCCAATGCTTTCTATGCGTACTAGTTGGGGAAATTCCTTCGCATAACTGTGCAGAATGCGTGTTAAGTCTTCATAACGATAGTATTTATCAAACCGAACATCTGGCATAACAAACCTCCCCATTACGAATTACGAATTACGAATTATTCTAATTAGGTTTACCCGTAATCGTGAATGCTGCCCAGTAGTAAGGATGGTTATAAAGAATTTTATCTGATGCCATTTTACTATTTCTATATAGTTGTGTCGCTAAATAAGTTTGAATTCTTACTTCCTCTGGATGCAGATTATTTAAGATGTCTTCATACCATTTTGTCAGTTCTCCAGCAGTTAGTTCTTTCAGCCATCGTGTTGCTTCGGCTAAAGCAGTAACGGCTGATTTATTGGGCTGTAATCGTCGGTAAAACTCGATCATCACTAAGGCACTAGCCGAAGATTCTACACTCCAGAGAGTACTCACTACATGAGGTATACCCTGAGTTACAAAACCACTGACTAAACTAACATATTCACTGCTGATGGTGTAGTTGTTAGTACTTAAATTTTCACAGGCAGAGAGGGTAATAAGGTTGTAACTATCTAGATGTTGTTGGCAGATTTCATCTAGAGTAAGTCTGTCTTCACCTGCTAATGCTAATTCTGATTTTTTAGGTTCAGCTAAATTATGAGTGACATTACCCGCAAAATGCAAGATATTATAATTATCAGATAGGGCATTTTCAACAATACTTTTTGTAGCTTCTGCACCCTGAATTCTTTGGATATTATTGAACATCTGACTAACAATTTCAGACTCCAGTTTGGCAAATTTCAGTGTGGGATAACCTGTACTTTCAGGATGTTCAACACTGAGCAAGAACTTATTTTGCCACTGCCAAATATCTTCAGTTCTGATTGATAAACCTATTTGGGCACTAGGTAGATAGGTGACACTGAAATTTGATTCTACGTTGGGTAACTCTTCTGGTGATGGCGAAGAAAGATGGAACAGTGTATGAATGGGCAATCTGTACAAGTCACGGTGAGGAATTAATACCAGTTGGGTGATGCCTTCGAGCTCCTGTGCAATTGTGGAAATATTTAGGATTTCATACAGTTGCAACAGTTTCTCTTCCATCTCAACTCGCCAAGAATGGTGACTTTTACTTTCTTTGTCTTGGGCTGTGCTGCGATATTCTTGGTATTGTTGATGCCAATCTTCTAGCCAAATTTCAAATTCAATTAGGCGCTGCACTGCTTCGGGTAGAGGCAATTCATTGAGACGAATAGCATCTTCTCCTAAAGGTATTACCCCAGTATCTTGCATGGGTGTAAACAGGAGAATTGGTGATGGGGCTTGGTCTTTGAGAATGAAAGTATGTAGGGCAACTGGACTAATATGCCAGTAAATAATTGCTGTTGTGGGATTGAATAGTTGTTGAATTGCGCCATAATAAGGCGAGTAAATATTATCATTCCAACCAGAAAGCAGCCAGTTTAAACAAGCATTTTTACCTTGTTCGGCAATTTCCCAAGCTTCTACTAAATCACCCGACTCTACAGCTAAGTCAACTGCCAATTGATCGAAGCCGACAAATTTTAGAGCTAGCTGTTTTTTACTTTCATCTGAGCGAGTTTCTTCGCTCAGTAATTGTCGCAATAAATCTGTCCCACGTTGCAGCAATTCTTGAACTTGTGTGGTTTGTCCCAAACCCATCAACACTTTGCTTAGAGATTGTAAAACCTCTAAATGCAACTGGGGAAAATATTCTAATGTCAGAGTTAAGAGCGCCTGATGGTACTCAGATGCAGCTTTGCGCCAATAATCACGGGTATTGGTATGTTTTTTACCTTCTTCGTAGTAAGTATTAGCGATCGCAAAATGCAATCTACCCCAACCTTCTGGATGGGTATCTGTCCGTAGATGCCTTAACCCTTCTTCGTAGCTGGCTAATTTTCCTTCGTAGCCGCCCTGTTGTAAGGCGGGATTTGTCGCTATGATACTACTCGACAAATTCAGCAATACGTCAAAATCTACTAAATGACCGATCGCAGTTCCCCGACCAATCCAAGCTTCCCAATAATCTTGTTTGATTTGCAAAGCGTTGTCATAACAAACGATCGCATCAGCATACTGTTCTAAATGAAACAGTGCTATTGCCTGATTATACCAAGCTAAGTGGAAGTCGGGTTTAATGGCGATCGCTTGCCGATAGGAGGCGATCGCTTCTTCTCTCCGTCCTAAGTTGTCTAATGCTATACCCCGGTTGTACCAAGCTAAGTAGAAATCAGCTTGAACTGAAAGGGCTTTATCCCAGGAGGCGATCGCTTCTGACCATCTACCTAAATTAAACAGCACTACACCCCGGTCTATCCAAACTTCATGGTACTCTGGGTTAATTTCTATAGCTCTGTCGTAAGATATAATCGCCTCGGCAAATTGTTCGCTGACAGCTAAAGCTATGCCTCGGTGATACCAGTTTTCCTGGTCTTCTGGTTCGAGTTGCAGCGCTTGGTCATAACTAGCAATAGCTTCTGGTAGCCAACCTAATTTCAGCAGTGCCAAACCCTTGCTAGACCACGCTTCTTGATAGTCTGGCTTGATTTCTATAGCTTTGTCAAAAGAAGCGATCGCTTCTTCAAAGTATCCTAATTCTCCGAGAGTTCCACCCCGGTTGTACCAAGCTTTGTAGAAGTCTGGCTTCAGTTCAATGGCTGTTTCATAAGACGCGATCGCTTCATCAAAACGTTCTAAATGGAACAGCGTTAAGCCTCGATTAAACCAATATTCTGAGAATTCGGGTTGCATTTCAATCGCTTGGTCATAAGATGCGATCGCGCCTAGCAAATCGCCTGTTTTCGCTTGCTGAAGACCTTGGTAAAACCACCCTTGAGCGTGGGTAATCGGATTATCGCTATGCCGCTCAATAACACCAGGGGAATTACTGCTTTGAACTGCCAAATCCGAAGCAAGTTGCTGGACTAAATTGGTACTTTGATCCAACCTCACCCACAACTCATCTAAAGTATTTGCCACATTCGGCTCTAAATTCGTCAAAGTGTTATCCCAGGTTTCCACCGAGGGAGACGTTGCTAATTCAGTCCTTTGTCTAGTGGAAAGGAGATTTGCTGGTGTTGTAATTTGAACAACTTCTTCTTCGTCGAACCGAAGTTGGGTTAACAAGCTGATTGAATCTTCCGCTGCCGGGAGAGGGATATTTTCTGGTATTGTGGTTTGGGCATCTTCCCTTTCATATTCCCATACCACTTCCTCGAAGTTTTCGGGGGATGTCTCATCAAAAGAGGCATTTTGAGGTGCTGACGTTATTGGTTCAACATCTGGCACATCATATTCCCATAATTGTTCACCAAAGCTAACGATTAGCTCTTGTTCAGGAGGAGTGGGGAGAATTTCTTCATCGGTTGTAGTTTCTACCACATGTGGCTCATCATACTCCCATAACTGTTCGCCCAAATCGCGGATCAGTTCTTGCCCAGGAGTAGTTTCTAGATCATCTGGCTCATCATACTCCCATAACTGTTCGCCCAAATCGCGGATCAGTTCTTGCCCAGGAGTGATTTCTAGATCATCTTGTGCCTGATTCTCCTGGTAATCTTCTATTTCTGTAGGTAAGTTTTGCATTAGCCGAATGCCAATGTCATAAGCAACTTCTCCAATTCTGCCAACACCAAGTTCCCCCAATTGCACCATCTGTGTTGCTAAAAGAGGATTTGGTGTAGGTGAAGCTAGTAAGCTTTCACCAAACATCACCAACCAGTCTATCCAACGTTCAGCCGGAACGCGATTTTCGATCCGTTGCAGATACCTCAATGCCCACTGTCGTCCTCGTGCTTGATGCACGCCTTCTAACAATTGAATGAACAATTGTTCCAGATCCGCATTGGTTAGTTCTGGTAGTACCCCCACCAGATTGCGTCCTCTCGCACCCTTGAGAGAACTATTCTGTTTACTTGCAATGAGGCGCTTTAAAAACCTTTTAAGCGACTGCGATATCCGCCTGAGCATCTGCCACACTCTTGGATTTTGTTTTTCTAGATTGTAGCCATCGTTGTGTTAAAAAAATCATCAATTACGTAAAAATCCATTAGATTCGGACAGCGCTTCCGTAGCAGGTTAGCAAAAAATATACAAATCTTCAAGAGCATAGCATTACAACGTTACAATTCCCAGATTTAACTCTTGAATTTGACTCTGGCAAGCAGTTAATTTTCAGTTTGCTCTGTAGTCGATTGACCAGCAGGATATAACTGACTAATTAATGCCTGGACAAGCACTTGTGGATCGTCTGTTTCAACGGCAAGCTGTTGAGCAATTTGCTGACGTAAATTTTCATCCTCCTGTAACATTACAAACAACTGTTCTAGGGTGACAGTTTGGTATTCTCCCTCTGGGAGGTTTTCTGGTGCATCTGCTGACTCTAATACTGGGGCAACTACCTCAGAGGGCAAAGGAGTGCTAAAAGCATCTGGGCCTTCATATTCCCAAACTGGTTCGCCTTCATTGCGTGTCAACAACTGCATCCCGATATTATAGGCAACATCTCCAATTTCTCCGACGCCCAACTCACCCAATTGCACTAACCGCGCAGCCATTTCATTATTGGGTGTCGGAGATGCGAGCAATCTGTCGCCAAAGCGCCCTAACCACTCAACCCACTCTTGAGTTGTAATGCGATGTTCGATATTATGCAGCCACTTCTGTGCCCATGCTTCCCCTCGTGCTTGATGTACTCCTTGCAACAGTTCGTTGAAGAGAAATTCCAGATCCGTATCGCTCAAGGGTGGTGCTGGTTCTTTTTCCACATTTCCCCTAGATTTTGAGGTAGTCTGTTTTCCACCAAACAAGCTCTGAAAAAGCTTTTTGAGCCATTGAAATAGCCGCTTGAGCATCTGCTGCACCATCGAGTTTTACTTTATCTATAAAATTGTAGCGATCGCACTGGACTATGGCGTTAGTTCAGTCAATAAAACGTATAGTCATTTGTCATTTGTCACTTGTCATTTGTCAAGAGTTTTTTCCTTGCTCTCTACTTCTTAATTAGAACAAATGTACTAAATGGTATGCTATAATTCCCATACATTGATGTTGAAATCATAGTAGAGGATAAGCTCTGGTTGCTTGCTTTGCTGAGTGCCAAAATTTACGGCATTAGTTGAGTCTTGGGCTATGGCAACATCGATAAATAAAGCCAGGTACGAGAGTTTAAAATAATTGAATCCTCAACTCGACTCGGTGCTACTAATTCACGTTGAAAGGCATTGAAGTCTATTTTTCCATGTCTTACGAACCCCTGCACCACAAATATCGCCCCAAAAGTTTTGCTGAACTGGTGGGACAAGAGGCGATCTCGACCACCCTCACGAACGCGATCGGCACATCCAAAATCGCCCCCGCCTATTTATTCACCGGGCCAAGAGGTACGGGGAAAACTTCTAGTGCCCGGATTTTGGCTAAATCCCTCAATTGTCTCAAAGGTGACAAGCCCACTGCTGAACCCTGCGGCGTGTGTGAGGTTTGTCAGGGGATCGCTAAGGGGTATGCCTTAGACGTAATTGAAATAGACGCCGCCAGTAACACTGGTGTCGATAATATCCGCGAGTTGATTGAAAAAGCCCAGTTTGCTCCTGTGCAGTGTCGCTACAAGGTTTATGTTATTGATGAATGCCTAACTGGAGATTCTCTGGTTTTGACTGATGAGGGACTTCAAAGAATTGACGATCCCACAATTAAAGACAAGAAAGTTCTAAGTTACAACGACTCATCTCTTAAATGGGAATTCAAGAAAGTTGTCAGGTGGTTAGACCAAGGAGAACGGCAAACCCTGGTTATCAAGACAACTAACCGAGAAATTAGATGTACGGGTAATCATTTAATTAGGACAAACCAGGGATGGCTACCAGCAAAGGACGTAAAAGAAGGAGTGAAGATACTATCCCCTGTGAATGTGGATGCGGCATCTTCATTTACAAATTTGGTATTGATGGACGCACCAGTAGAAAATGGCTGGCAGACCTTAAACAATATTCCATCCCCTCGATGGATTACAAGTTTGGAGACAGTCGAATCTGTCCACCTCGCTGGGGTTGAGCGAGTTTATGACATTGAAGTAGCAGATAATCATAACTTTGTGGCAAATGGGCTTTTGGTACATAATTGCCACATGCTCAGTACCCAGGCATTCAATGCGCTACTCAAGACACTAGAGGAACCACCGAGACACGTGGTTTTTGTATTGGCGACAACAGACCCGCAACGGGTGTTACCAACGATTATTTCGCGCTGTCAAAGGTTTGATTTTAGACGCATTCAGTTAGAGGCGATGGTGAAGCATTTAAGTGCGATCGCATCTTATGAAAACATTCATATTTCACATGATGCTGTCACCCTGGTAGCCCAACTTTCTCAGGGGGGATTACGGGATGCCGAAAGTCTACTCGATCAATTGGGCTTGTTAGCGGGTGAAGTCACACCAGAGCGAGTTTGGGATTTGGTGGGGACGGTAAGCGAACAGGACTTGCTAGCGCTTTTAAATGCGATCGCTCAAGATAAACCGGAAGCTGTTTTAGACTGTACTCACTACATTTTAGATCGTGGTCGAGAACCCCTAACTATTCTGCAAAATCTCGCTGCTTTTTACCGCGATTTACTGATTGCTAAAACAGCACCTCACCGCCACGATTTAGTTGCTTGTACTCAGCAAACCTGGACAGCGTTGGTTGAGTTTGCTCAATACTTCGATATGAGCGTGATTTTGGCGGGACAGAAACACTTGCGAGAAGCTGAAGTACAAATTAAAAATACCACTCAGCCGCGTTTGTGGTTAGAGGTAACATTACTAGGATTGTTACCCAGTGCGACGGCGAATATTCAGCCACAAGCCCCAAGTGTCGCGCCACGAGTTAATAATACACCTGCTGTATCTCCAAGCTATCCTCCAGTAGTTGCCCAAAATCACCCAGTCTCTTCTGTACCTCTGGCTGAACTGCAAACAAATCATAATTCTGCATCTGCCAATCATCAAACGGTTGCCCAAAATCAGCCCGTCACTTCATCTCCCCCAGTTGAACAGCAAACAAATCACAATTCTGCTGCTAACTCAGTTTCACCACCAATCCCAGAACCTGTATCTGTTCCTGCGCCACCTGCGAACATTGAACCAGTAACTTCAGAAGTTGTTGGCGAAGCAGAATATGACTTAACTCAGATTTGGCAACAGGTGCTTGCCAACCTCCAGCCAAAATCAAGACAAGAAATGCTGCGTCAAATGAGCCAACTCATAGATTTTGATGGTGTTGTGGCTCGAATTGCTATTAAACAGGCATGGTATGACAAGGGAAAATCTTATCTACCGATGATTACGGCAGCTTTCCAACAGACTTTCCAGCGTGAAATCCAGATAAATATAGAAAAAGGAATTTCTTCAAACTCTACCTCAGCCAAAAAAAATCCTCCGCCAAAAGACTCTACTCGCGTTCAGCAACCACCTACACCTAGCTACAACCAGCAAATTTCGCCTCCAGCGCCAGCACCACAGCCAACTAATCCACCACCAACATCGACAGCAGCAAAAAATGGAAATGGTGTAAATGGAAATGGGACAAATGGAAATGGGGCAAATAGAAACGGCGCAAATGGAAACGGAATGCAAACTTTGCCTCCACCCCCAAAACAAACACCCGCACCTGATTGGGAACCTGACGAAGTAGCGATCGCAGCTCAACGTGTAGCAGAATTTTTCAATGGGCAAATTATCCGTTTTGCAGATGATTTCCCAGAATTCTCCGATTCCATAACTACACCAGAATGGGTAGAAGAAGCAGACGTGGATGATGAATAAAAAAAATGCAAAATTATTTTTGGTAATTTTGCATTTTTAATTTTTAATTTTTAATTCCCCAAAGGGGCTATTCCCCATCCCCCGTATGCAAGGTTTTCACCCATTTCAGGCGCTTTGGTCTTACCGACATCCGGGCAGTAGTACTGCTCATGACGACTAACCAGTGCAACATATATAAACT
The DNA here is from genome assembly GCF_963920915.1 of Nostoc sp. PCC 9305. Lineage (NCBI taxonomy): Bacteria > Bacillati > Cyanobacteriota > Cyanophyceae > Nostocales > Nostocaceae > Nostoc > Nostoc sp. PCC 9305. The sequence continues at coordinate 27,763 of NZ_CAWUDN010000067.1, read as the reverse complement.
GCCACGCAGGGTTTGCACCAGCATCGTAAGATATGTAGAAAGTAGGAACTTTTGATCTTGACGTACCCGCTTCAGACCTGTAAACATCCCTACCATCGACATAGAAATGGACAAACCAGTGATGGGACTTAACATGGGTGGGCGATGACGAGCGATCGCCATTAATAAATCTGGGACTGCTGCTGTCGGTAAGATATACATAATCAGCATAAAAATCAGCAAATCCCAGCTTTTACGCGTTCCCATCCGGTTTTTGAGAATTAAATCCCAATAATCCAAATAGCGCTGATAACCGCCTTCTGCCCAACGGTTGCGCTGATGCCAGAGTGAAACTGCATTTGTCACTCCTTCTTCTTGCACCGCTGGATGGAAAACACACTCAATATCCCATTTATCCAAATGTAAGCGGATTGTCAAATCCAAATCATCGGTAATGGTTTCTTCATTCCAGCCACCGCAGCTTTCCAAGGCGGAACGCCGGACAAATTGACCATTGCCCCGCAGTTCGCCAATGCCACCAAGGGCAGTCCGCTGTTGCTGAAACCAGGTATCAAGTGCCATTTCGGCCATTTGGCCCTTAGTCCAAAAGTTGTCTTTAGCGTTGGCGATCGCTTTTCGCACCTGCACCGCCCCCACATTTTCTCTTTGAAATAAAGGTATTACCTGTTGCAGCAAGTCTGGTGTTACTTGGGCATCAGCATCAAATACTGCTATAATGTCGCCCTTTGTCAGCGGCAATACCTGATTCAACGCCCCCGATTTGCCACCAGTAGCTTCTGCTGAACGCCTTAGTACTTTCAGTTGGTCGTGTTTTTGTTCGAGTTCCGCTAATAAATGTGGCGTGCTATCACTGCTGCGATCGTCAATTATCCAAATTTCGTACTGCCCACCTGGATATTCCAGATTACAAAGATTTTTGACTAATTTAGCAATTACCGCTTCCTCATTTTTCGCAGCTACCAGCACAGAAACAGAAGGTAAATCTCCCTGTATTTCTTTTGGATAGCGACGGGATTTAGTAAACACCACCACCAAAGCATGAAATCCTAGAATGGTGGTTAGTCCTAGAATAAAAATTGAAGCCCAAGAAACTAAATGTAGAGCGATCGTGCCACTCCAGACGATAGTCAAGACTAGAGCCGCTTTGCGTCTACGACCTTGAAACCGGGATGGTAGAGACATAGAATCTGTCTCTAACACTGGCTCCTCATCTACTGATAGGTCAGATAACAAGGAGTTGAGCGGATCGAGCTCTTGATAAGAATCTTCTTCGGGCCAGGAATTCGCTGGCATAGGTTAGGTTGCTTGATTCAAAAACCACTATTTGTCTACAGTTAGTAATTTTACGGACAAATATCCCTAAGCTACTTTTCCCGATATTAATCGGAATGGGCAAACTGCAATACCCGCTATCCCTAAGCCAAAAGCCGCTGGGACTACCTTTGTTGTCACCGCCACTGTGCGTAATTACCTCATATTAACCGCGTTTGCTACTCTTAGACAGAAGCTTGATTCCTTTGATAGCCACTTCGGCAGGAAGCTTGTAGAGTCGGACTTTCTCTAATGAGAACTCCGGTTTGGGTAAAGTAATAGCAAGGTAGCAGCAGCTTTTTGTTGGGAAAAACTGCAATAACGGCATCCACCACTATACAGTAGGGATTTTTAGTGTTACCGTTCCCAGATTCGATAACAGTTAATGCAGCATCATTGTAACCGAAATTTTAATATTTCTTAGTAGTAACTTCATTTATTAGGCATGGGGCATTGGGATTAGGGAGAGGTGATAGGTGACAGGTGATAGGTGACAGGTGACAGGTGACAGGTGATAGGTGATAGGTGACAGGTGACAGGTGATAGGGAATAATCTGTACCCTATACCCCAATACGGTTCAGTTAAAGGTTATTGGTGTAGATAATTGGTATTTGAAGACGCGATAAATCGCGTCTCTACATGAGGGTTTTTGGCTTATCTGAACTGTATTGCCCTATACCCTGTAACCTGTACCCTATTCCCTTCTTCACTGACCACTATGTGCTTTAGACACATCTTTGGGGAATACTACTAACATCCACTAATATCCCCAGTTGCTAACTAACTTGAGGAATATTTAACTATGTCTATTGAGCAACTCCAGCCTGCAACTCAACAACAAGCCAGTGTTTACTTACCCTATGTTCAGGGCGCTAGGCGCAATTTCTTACCCTATGCCATCAGTCTTTATCAAAAAGGGGTCTTGGAGGGACATCGGAAAATCGAAGCCAGCGAACATGTCCCCTTTGTCGCCTCCTGGAATGTTGCTACATTACCCTCAGACTTAACCCGTTGCCGAATTCAGTTTGATGGCAATGCTGACCTGAGTTATGAACTGATGATGGCTAGTTTCGAGTTTATTAATTTTTTAATTGAACTTATGGACAACTATAAACGTTATCGTATAACCGATTTTTCACAACCCTTTTACCGCAAACTACTGCGTATAGATGATTGATTAAACTCAGCCGGATTTGCAAAAGTCCGACTGAGTTTAAATTGATAGATAAATAAGTTCGTAGTAAGGACTTTAGTCCTTATTTTCTAAGATTATAGCGGTTCTCGAATGGAAGTAATACAGTTTGACCTCTCTCCTTTTAGGCTACGGTGTACACACAAGTCTTCTAGAGTTGCACCACAGCCTTTTGATCCCCCCAACCCCCCGATAAATTGGGGGGCAAAAAGCTCTCAAAGTCCCCCTTTTTAAGGGGGATTTAGGGGGATCTTCAACGATTTTGGTTTTATACAAAGATGTGTGTACACCGTAGCCTTTTAGGAGAGAGGCTTTGAATCTTACTCCCCTTCCCTATAAGAAAAGGGGCTGGGGGTTAGGTCTGTATTGCACTCAACTGATAACCGCTATATTTGCTCACAAGGCACTGATTTTCACGATTCAGCTTCAGCCTTGTGAGCTTTCTTACAACAACCTTTCAGTTTTAAAACGTCTTCCTAAGTCCGCTGTCTTTTCTTCTTTTCAGAACGATACCAAAACTAGCAACCATCAGAGTTCCGAGAAGGCTAGCGGGTTCTGGAATAGAAGTTTCATTTATAGGTACTATGATTCTTAAATTTGCTAAACTAGCGTTAGTTATGGTCAAGGATGTTACGCCTGGCAAACCTGGGATATCAGACTGGAAATCAAAGACCGTGGGAGTTAAATTCCCATTGGGATTACTATATCGTTCCCCATATCCACTCACTTCAAAAGTACCTTGATACTTCTTTCCGGTGTCTGGGTCGGTGACAGTACCAGTGTAGAAAGCTTTTGTGAGATTAAATTCGTCTTGAACTACTCCTTGAAATGTGGTTCCTGGCAATTGTCCCTGATAGAGGAAGGCAGTCAACTGACCACCAGAAAGCACCGGCGATGTCAGAACACCATTAAACGAGACAATTGGAATACCTTTAAAGTCAACAAAGTAATGCAGACTTCCATCAGAGCGTGTTTCTACCTTTAAATAATCTGATTGGTATACAGGAACATAATTAGGATTATTATTAGTGCCTAAGTTCCGGTAATAAGTTCCAGTTTCATCCGTATCAATACGAGTAGTACTATTATTGAAATTGGGATTATTTCTGGGAAGTTCGATAGTTCCTGATAATGTACCAGTACTTTCAATTGTGATGAATTGAGCAGCAATTGCACTTGCTCCACTCATAGCGATCGCGACTGCTGCAAGACAACTGCTGCTAACAGCTGCAAAACCTAGCTTAATCCCTGATGAACTGACTTTCATTAACAAATTGTCCTTTAATTGCCGATAGTAAACACACCTAATCTGCTGAGATTTATTACAAATATTTCTCACGCATGATTTATTATTCCCAAGCTGGTGATGGAAGTTTCATCGGCAACAAAAAGTCTTATCAATCGCTATTTTTATCGAAACAGAATTCAGGAGTCAGGAGTCAGAATTCAAAATGAATTTTGTGCGACTGGTGGATGAATCCAGGGGTTTAAAACCTCCACTAAATCTGCATATTTAGTGGTCTTCTCTAAGAGACGCAAGCGCGAACAATCAGTGGGGGGTCTGACCCCCCACACTGATTTATTCTAACTCCTGAATTCTGACTCCTGAATTCTTCTTCAATTTCTTTATTTGATTCTAATTGTTAGATTAAACTACAACGCGATCGCGTCCTTTTCTTTTGGCTTGATTGAGTGCTTTTTCAGCAGCATTAACTAAAGTAGCAGGTTCAATTCCTATTAGCGGAATCACGCTAGCCACTCCTAGACTCACAGTTAAAACAGCAGCAGGTAAACCACCAATATTAGGATACTCACATTTAATGCCTAAAGCTTTTACTTGCTCTCGAATATGTTCGGCAATGTCCATTGCAGCAGTAACTTCTATTTGAGCAAGAATGGCAAATTCTTCACCACCATAACGAGCCACTAACATTCTACTGCTTTCGTCTCGAAAATATCCTGTTTGGGAACTTACAAAAGCACTGCCAGTTGAATGATTCATATTCTCACTGGATGAGAAGCTGCTATTATTTAGTGAGTGCTTGACACAGTTACAGATAGTATTAGCGATTTGTCGTAAACACTCATCTCCTGCCGATCTACCATAAGTTTTATTGTAAATTTTAAAATAGTCGATATCGCACAAAATCATTGAGATTGGAGTGTTTTGACTAGCGAAATTTTGCCACTCAATTTGTAGGTAGCTTTCAAAGTAGCGGCGATTAACTAATTGAGTTAGTTCATCTAAACTAGAGAGGAAAAGAAACTGTTGATTTTCTTGCCTCAACCGTTCAACATGAGTATTATTGAAATGCTCACTTTTTTTGAGATATTGTTGGAAATATAACCGATATAATTCACACGCAGGAGTACTGCGATCGCCTTCTAAATTAATTAACCCTATACTTTGTAATTTATATGCCAATCTTGGCTCTAATTTCACATAATTTGTAGTATTAATCAATTCATAAAAAGCATCTCCCAATTCTGGCTCATCTCGAAGTGCTAGTAAATACTGCCTTAGAGACTGGTTATAGATTCCGGCTTCTGTGGGTGCTTGTTGCAATAATTGCCCTAAATCCCCTTTTAATCCGCCTTTACCCACAAGGTGATACAATGCCAATCGCACCAAATAAGGATTTCCTCCCAGCATTGCCATCAAACTATCGACATCTTTACCATCTGTCCAATCCAAGCCGTGACGTTGTGCTAAATCCTGCACTTGCTCTTTTGTAAAGGGAGGTAAATTAATTGTCAAACCAATATTAAATGGCGATTGAGTTAGTTTTATGGGAACAAGAATTTCCGTTGAATAAACCAGAACCAGACGTAATTTTTGCCAAATTTCTACTCTTTTGGCTTGTTCATGCCACGATCGCATCAATGGTAGCAATTCTTCAGTAATTTCCTGATACTCAAATAGCCAATCCACCTCATTTAATACTAAAACCAGTGGACTTGAGAGCGCAGACAGTAAATATTTTTGGAAATAGATAGAGCAGCTGACTTTGCTACCCATATCTTCGTCCCAATAATCATTGAGTTTTGTTTCTAGCTGTAACTCCCGACTAACATTGGCACAGAACCAGCGCAAAAATTTATCTAAACTGGCAAATACTGCTTTGTCTGCTTGCTGAAAGTCCAAAGTTACGGTGCGAAAGCCTTGCTTGTTAGCGCGTGCAAGCAACCGGAGAATCAAAGAGCTTTTCCCCATCTTTTTGGGCGCTTTGATGCAAATTACACTCCCAGGTTCAGCCATTTCTGCGTAAGCGAGTTCTTCAATTGGCGGGCGAGGAATGTAAAATCTGGAATTAAGAGATACTGGGCCAGTAGGGAATTCTAAGGATATCGCTGTGGCGGCTCGGTTGAATTCCTTAATTAACTGCTGATGGGCTTCGCTAAAAAGGTGATTTTCTAGAGTCTGGCGAAAGTTGGATTTATGTACTGGTTCTTTGCAAAAATTACTCAGTACTTGCCATAAATGAGCAGCAATTTTCTTGACACGTTCTTCGCCGTAGTGCGCTTCACTAGCTATATTAGTGTAGGTTTTTCCTTCCCACGAAGAACGCAATATCAATTCTTGGAGCGTCGTTAAACCGGTTGCTTGACTGGCTTTTAGTAGCAATACTAGTTCATCTATAGTCATTACTCATTGACTCTAATTCAGTATGATATTTTTTCACACCATTCAGCCTTGGAAGTCAATGTCGGCTGCCTTGTATGCATAGCAGCCAGCTCTGACTAAAAAAGCTACAAAAAAGCCTTGACAATTTTTTGCATCCTTAAATTATTTGGCGTGATTTAATCATAGAATTTTTTTTACAAATTTTTCGGGGTTTTTAGGTAATTATATGTGACTTGAACTACTTTTTTTAGACATATCTTAGAATGTAGATGCACACAATGTAGCGATTTTTTCTAAAAGATTGCTATTGCGATCGCAACAGAGGTTATACTCGTCCGTTTACTTTTTTCTAAATTCCATCCCAATTTATGATATGGGCTGATATATCCCTGACCTAAGCTACAGCCTTATAAACCAACTAGGCAATTTGTCCATAACTGAATCGTCAGGGTGCTAAAACAGCGTAGAGAGAAAGCTACAGAATATCTTCCTCATCGTACCAGCAGCTATGCATATCCAAGAACCCGCTACCCATGAATCGGAAGCTCCACTTTCAGTACAAGATTCTCAAAGTTTCCCAGAGGCCAAAGACTTATCTCTAGAAAATTTAGATCCTTGCCAATGCTCACAAGCCGCCTTACAAATGGCATTAATCGCTAGTGGCTTGGGGTTGTGGGATTGGAATCTGGTAACTGACAAAACCTATTACGATCCCCATTGGAAAAGCATCCTGGGATATAAAGTAGAAGAAATCGACAACGATTATAAATCCTTTGAACAACTTGTACATCCACAGGATTTACCGAGAATTCGTCAGGTATTGCACGATTATCTCCAAGGATGCATACCTATGTTTGAAGTCGAACTGCGAATGTTGACTAAATCTGGGGAGTGGAAGTGGATTTTGACTTGTGGCAAAGTATTTGAGTGGGATAAATTCGGTAAACCAGTGCGGATGGTGGGAACGCACAAGGATATTAATCAGGATAAGGCGATGTCTACGACGGGCTGCGCCTACGCTACTCAACAATACCAACTATTTGAACAACTCCAAACAGAAATTGCTCAACATCAGTCTACCGAAGACCAAGTTAGGGAAAAATCAGAGCAGCTAGAAACTACCCTTGATGAACTGAAATATACCCAAAAGCAGTTATTGCAGAACCAGAAAATGGCTAATCTCGGTCAACTGGTGGCGGATATGGCTCACGAAATTAACAACTCCGTTAGCTTTATCTCCGGCAATCTCCATCCTGCTAGTAAATACGCTGAAGATTTAATCAGAATTATTGAACTTTACCAATATTACTATCCCACCCCTACGCCAGTTATTGCCTTACATTTGCAACACCTTGACCTTGGTTTCGTGAAGACAGAATTTTTAAAATTACTGTGGTCAATGCGAGCCGGTTCTGAGCGCGTGAAAGATATTGTTTTCGCCTTGCGGAATTTTTCTACTTCTGACGAAAGTCAAATGAAAAAGGTTGACCTGCATGAAGGATTTGATAGTGTTCTTAGGATTTTGCAACATCGTCTCAAAGAAAAACCTGATAGAGCAGAGATTAAAGTAATTAAAACCTTTGGTGAATTACCCTTAATCGAATGTTATCCTGGTGAACTGAATCAGGTATTCATGAACATCTTGACTAATGCCATTGATGCTTTAGAAGAGAGGATGAAGCATGATGATTCTTTTACTCCAAAAATTTTGATTCATACAGAAGTTGTTAGCAGTCATTTATCATTAGTCAATAATCATGAACCTTGGGTAAATGACAAACTACTAGGGAAAAAACACAAAGTTATCATTCGCATTTTTGACAATGGCAAAGGTATACTTCCCCATATCCAAAAACATATATTTGAACCGTTTTTTACAACCAAGCCAGTAAGCAAAAGTCAAGGACTAGGGTTATCAATTAGTCGGCAAATTATCGTTGAAAAACATCAAGGTAAACTTAAGTGTAATTCTCAATTAGGTCAAGGGACAGAGTTGGTGATTGAGATGAATACAACAGCAAGACACTATGCCGCGATTAGAAAACACGCCAACTTTTAGGTAATGAACGAATGGCACTAAGTTAAGACACAGCCCTTGCCGTGAATGGTTCCCAGCCTTCAGGCTGGGAAACCATTCTGGGAGGCTCTGCCTCCTCTTTCTTGACGAGAGGCAGAGCCTCTCTGAATACATTCCCAGTCTTAAGACTGGGAACGAGACTACACAAGCTTTTAGGCTTTTCTTAGTGCCATTCGGTAATGAACTTTGGGGAGGAGGTGTTAATTTTTGCAAGTCGATGCATTAACAAGGCGTCCGTCGCATTCATAATGCAAGTCGATGCATTTGGTATTGTCTTTAGAACACCTAAATTACAGCACAAGCCATCAGTACACTTCCTACGATAATCACCGCGTAGGCGTAGCCCGCCGTAGGCATCGCACTAATTATCGGCGTATACTGCTGCAATGGTTGAACCCATGAAAAACGCTTCAGCCATTGGTGAGCATAAATAATGATTAAACCAATGGTTACTAGTACAACTGCTAATCCCACACTGAATGCACACACCAAGATTAAACCGTATGCAGTTTGGTGAAGTGCGATGTCTACGACGGGCTACGCCTACGCACTCAACAATAATACCAGCGCTGACGGGCAAGGAACTAAACCACCAGCTATCCCCAAAGTTAAAAGAGACTGTAATGTAACTTGATTTGCAGAATGATGGCGATCGTTGTGAGTGTGGTGATGATGCTCAGAATCATTGTGAGTGTGATCGTGGTCTGGTGCGGGGTTGAGATAGCGATCGAGTAACCAAAAACCAACACTACAGACCATCAATCCGCTCAATAAACTGAGAAATGGATACAATTGCTCTGGTAAAATATATTGAGATAATAATAAAGCTAAAATACCCAGTGCAAAAACGCTGATTGTGTGAGTAAGAGTTGTCACTAATCCCAGCACAACTGCTTGCCCAGGAGTGCCCCGCGAACCAACGAGATATGCTGCTACCATCGTTTTTCCGTGTCCAGGTGAAAGAGCGTGTCCGGCTCCAGCCACCAAAGCGATGCCAATACCACTGAACATTAAGGATGGAGAGAGGGTCATCTGAGCCAGATTTTGCATCAGAAAGCTACCATGTCCGATATGAGCCACGGCTGATTGACTCGGCAGGAAACTAACTAGCAATGCTAAACCTAAAATCAGCATCGGCCTGTTCATAAACTACTCGCTTCCGATTTTGAAGCGCGGTACAAACCATAGCCAATCAACGCCAAAATAACGCTGACTGTTGCAACGGCGACGTTAGGATAAATCGGAATGCCTCCTATGATTGGTGGAGGTTCTTTCAGATCGGCTTGCAAACTGGTTCCAGGAACCACTAGCGTCACAAAGAAAAAGGGCGACCAGAAGATTACAGGTACTAACATGGCAAAGGTATAAGCGATGTCAGGTTCAGTTGTTCGTCGCCATAGTAACCACAGCGCCACAATACTCATGCCACTGAGCAACCACAGCATCACTGCATCATGAAATTTAGCATGGGGATGCCATTCAGAGTTAAAGAGGTGAGTCGCGTTCCAATCGACTGCTACGGAAACTACAGCAGTGCTGACGAGAACAATAGAAAGCAAAATGCGACTAATTCTTCTCATAAATTTAGTTAATCGGTTTCGTTGATTTGTGGGTTCATCAGCCGTAGATCCCACAAATGAAGGTACAGTGTGCTGCTGGATAAACGATAGACTTTTCTTGCTATATCTAATCATGATTTAGGTCATTCTTGCGATGCCTACGGTGGGCTACGCCCAATACGGTTCGGTTAAAGGGTAAAGGGGAAAGGGAAAGGTTTTGAATACATCCTTTCCCCTTTACCCCTTACCCTTTCCCCAGACCAATCCGAACCGTATTGGGGCTACGCCTACGCAGTTAGCATTGCAGAGTTCTACTTTTTCTTTAAAAACATCCTGGGTGTGACTCCGACATATTTTTTAAAATGCCTTGTAAAACGGCTTTGATCTGCACAACCAACAAGTAGAGCAATTTCTGCGTAGGCGTAGCCCGCCGCAGGCATCGCATATTTTCTTTGTTGCAATAGTTCTTTAGCTTTTTCCATTCGTTGCCCCAGCACATATTGATAGGGCGCTACACCCATTGACTGTTTAAATAATCGGCAAAAATAATATTGACTCATACCCACAATTTCTGCCAGTTCAGCCAAATGTAACGGTCGATCTAAATAGCTGTGAATGTAGTCCAACACTGGTTGGAGTCGATTTTTGGGCATCTCTCCCACATCATCAGGCTGCATTTTTGGTGAAAATGCACAATATTGTCGCAGCAAGTGAACAATCAACACCTGTATCAGCGATTCAGCATAAAGATGGCCGCCGATTCCACCCGTGTCAAACTCTGCTTGAAACAAACGAGCGATCGCTTCAATCTGTGGATCGTGGGCATTTACCATACTGAGCAATTCAACTTTGTTTTCATTCAGCCCCCCGACTTCTTCTGCCGTTTGAGACAAAAACAATGGATCGATCGCAAACATCAATGATTCATCGGTACTCTCCCACGCCCAAACCCCCGACATCTTCGCAGGACAAATCCAGAAATCTCCTTTAGCTTGAGACTTTTCCGATTTTTGTTCGCCGATATGAGTGATTTTTTGTTGATTATAGTCGCTTAACAAGATACAAAGCAGATGATGGTTGCATCCAGGGAATTCCAGCTCGTTCGGTGCTGAGATATGGCGATCGATAGTTAATCCAGGCAATTGAATCACCTGGCGCTCAGAAATCCATGTTTCCTTCATAAGCAGTCCAATTAGCGATCAATGGTACGTGGCGCGACTACACCGCGCCACGTGCTTGTGAAACTTGCATAAGTCCTGATTAAGCAAATTGCTGCAATCCATTAAGAGGTAGATCGAGAATCACTCCTGAATTTGGAGAATAACCGATATCTAAAGAAACACTAGCTTTTATCGTCTGAGGACTACCAATTATAGGAGTTGTAGCGCCTAGTGCAAAAGTCTTATCTACTGTTAGATTAGACACCAAGGGAGATGGTCTAGAATTCTCATTTGAGTTAATATCAATGTCAATAATCTGTCCGGGGGTTAACTGCAAGGTACTAAAAACAGCCTGAGCCTGAGCTTTAGCATCTTTAACAGCTTCGCTCAGAACTTGCAGGCGTGCCTGCTGCAATACTTCGTCTGAAGCAGTGAAGCTAATATTCTGTATGAGATTTGCGCCTGCTTGAATAGCTTTGTCAATTGCTGCCCCAGCTTGATTTGTTGGTAACTCAAACTGAAGTGTGTTGAGGCCTTCAAAGCCGGTTAAAGTTTGAGTACCATTTTCATAGCTATAGACAGGATTTAGTTGAATAGATGTAGTTTGAAGTTCTTGCGCCCCAAGCTTTTGCAGTGCATCAACTACTGCACTTGAACGTTGAGCAACTTGTTGTTGAACTTCGGTTGCAGTTTTTCCCTGTACTTTAATCCCCAATTCTACATCAGTTAAAGTAGTGGCAACATTGACCTCGCCTTGACCAGTAACTTCCAATATCTGAGTAGTCTTTGGAGCAGTGCTACTAATGAGGGGATCGGCGATCGCAACACCCGGATTTCTCACACCGATGAGATTATCAGCAGCCGAAGCAAGAGTCCCTGCTGAATTTGGAGAATAACCGATATCTAGAGAAACACTAGCTTCTATCGTCTGAGGACTACCAATTATAGGAGTTGTACTAGCTGCTGCCAAAACCCTATCTGCTGTTAGATTAGACACCAAGGGAGATGGTCTAGGATTGTCATCTGGGTTAATATCAATGTCAATAATCTGTCCGGGGGTTAACTGCAAGGTGCTAAAAACAGCCTGAGCCTGAGCTTTAGCATCTTTAACAGCTTCGCTCAGAACTTGCAGGCGTGCCTGCTGCAATACTTCGTCTGAAGCAGTGAAGCTAATATTCTGTATGAGATTTGCGCCTGCTTGAATAGCTTTGTCAATTGCTGCCCCAGCTTGATTTGTTGGTAACTCAAACTGAAGTGTGTTGAGGCCTTCAAAGCCGGTTAAAGTTTGAGTACCATTTTCATAGCTATAGACAGGATTTAGTTGAATAGATGTAGTTTGAAGTTCTTGCGCCCCAAGCTTTTGCAGTGCATCAACTACTGCACTTGAACGTTGAGCAACTTGTTGTTGAACTTCGGTTGCAGTTTTTCCCTGTACTTTAATCCCCAATTCTACATCAGTTAAAGTAGTGGCAACATTGACCTCGCCTTGACCAGTAACTTCCAATATCTGAGTAGTCTTTGGAGCAATGCTACCAATGAAGGGATCGGCGATCGCAAGACCCAAATTTCTCACACCTGTGAGATTATCTGTGTTAGCCATCTTATTCTCCTTGCTTAAATGATGTTTGATACCTGTTGATGTTTTAATCTTAATCGTATCTGGACATTCACTCGTGACAACCAGCATTTTCAACATTCTGATACCTTGAAGCGTTTTATTAGTCGTGTTCGTCAGCGTGTAGAAGGTGTTTTTCATAAAATTCAAAACACTAGTCGTAATTCCGATAGCGCAGTGTTAGCCGGTACTCCGGCGTCACGCTTGCTTAACAAAACTTCGATGGCTTTTGTGTACATATTGCTGCCAAAATTACATCTCACACACTACTTTTATTGCTTCGTCGCAGTTTTGGTATCGATGTTCTCACTTTCCAATCTCAAGCGATTTAATTCACATTAGGCGTAATTTAGCTTAGAACAACCTTAGCCATACCTAAACTGACAGCTAAAACAGCAGACGGTAGACCATTAATGCCAAAATACTGAATCTAAATGATGGGAAAATAAAAGTGAGCAATACCCACCCAAACTTGCTGGGCTATTTACCCAAGACAGATAAACAGCAAATTTTATCAGTCAAAATTTATGACTTCCAACGTTCCCTCTCCAACTCGAAAGCGACCCACTCAAGCAATAGGAGCCAAAATTTTCCACTGGTGTAACATCATTAGTCTATTTATCATGCTCACCAGTGGACTACAAATTTACAACGCCAACCCTGTTTTTGGTGGACGCGCAGGTTTGCACATTCCGCCGATATTTACTTTAGGAGGTTGGCTGGCAGGAGGTAGACACTGGCATTTTGCAGCAATGTGGCTATTCTCGCTGAATCTGTTGTGGTATGGAATTTACATTTTAATTACTCAACACTGGCGACATCGCTTTGTCGGTGCTAATGACTTCAAAGCATTACAAAAAACTCAAAATTCCCAACGTCGAATTTATGCTTGGCATCGGATTGCTTATACAGCAATTATTCCTATTTTGCTGCTGGCATTATTTACAGGGATAGGAATGTATAAACCTGCTCAATTTCCCTGGGTTGTGGATTGCTTTGGCGATTGGCAAGCATTGCGAATTGTTCACTTTGCCTCAGTGCCGATAGTTATTTTGTTTGCAGTAATTCACTATCAATTAGGGCGTCAGGCTGGTGGTACTGAATTAACAGAATCAATGTTTTGATCGACGATCCTTTTTTAAACAAAAAAAATGAACTTTTTTGATAAATTGAATGGAAATATCTTACAAAATCAAAGCTTACTATTTGTAGGACTCGATCCAAATCCAGAGATGATGCCTGAGCGTTATGAATCTGAAGAACTCATCGCTGGTTTGGAGAAGTGGTTACAATTCATTATTGCGGAAACTTCTGATTACGTTTGTGCTTATAAACCGACACTTGGCTTTTATGAAGCATTAGGTATTCCTGGTTTAGAACTGTTGTACAAAACTTTAGCAGCTATTCCAGCCCATATCCCAGTGATTTTAGATGCCAAACACAGTGACTTAAATACTAGTACCATCTTTGCCCAGACTGTGTTTACACAATGGCAGGTGGACGCAATCACTCTCAGCCCCTATACAGGACAAGATCACGTAGCACCTTTTTTGGTCTATCCTGATAAAGCGGTGTTTATTTTATGTTGTACTTCTAATCCAGGTGCAGAAGTTCTACAGCAATATCCTACAAAGGAATCACCCCTTTATTTACAGGTAGTAAAAGAATCAAAAACCTGGGGAACTCCAGAACAATTGGGTTTGGAAGTGGGAACTACAAATCCTGAAGTTTTAGCACTTATTCGAGCAGTTGCACCTGAACGAATTATTATGGCGCGTAGCATCTGGGCGGAGGCTCAAAACCTGAAACAAATTTTAGAAGCTGGCTTGAATAGTAATGGTGATGGTTTACTGATTCCTGTTCCTCAAGATATGTTGGTAAATACACAATTATCAGAAGAAGTCCAGTCTTTACGTGCAGAAATCAATCAAATTAAAACTGAAATTGTTCACGAAAACTCTACTTGTTCTGTGTGGTTTCCTGATGTTTGTTTTCTAAATCAGCACCCCCACCAAGATTTGATTTTACAACTTTACGATCTTGATTGCATTATGTTTGGCAGCTTTGTCCAAGCATCAGGAGCGATATTTCCTTATTACATCGACTTACGCAAAATTATTTCCAATCCCCAAGTTTTTAATCAAGTTCTCACAGCTTATGAGGATATTTTGAAGAATCTAAATTTTGATAGATTAGCAGGTATTCCCTATGGTTCATTACCTACTGCGACTGGTTTAGCTTTGCGCCTTCACTGTCCGATGATTTTTCCGCGTAAAGAGGTGAAAGCACACGGAACTCGGAGAGTAATTGAAGGTAACTTTCATGCTGGTGAAACAGTTGTAGTGGTTGACGATATTCTCATTAGCGGCAAAAGTGTTATGGAAGGGGCAGGAAAGTTGGAATCAGCAGGATTAAAGGTTAATGATATTGTGGTATTTATCGACCATGAACAAGGGGTGAAAGATAGGTTACAGCAAAATGGTTATTGCAGTCATGCGGTTTTAACTATTTCAGAAATTACTAATACTCTCTATCAAGCAGGGCGAATAAATGAAGAACAATTTTCAGCTTTTGCTGAAAGTTAGTAATTGGAATAATGGAGAATTGGGAGAGACACGATTAATCAAGCCTGTACTGGAGGAAGATTTTGATTGTCTACTTCTTCTTGAGCAGATTTAATTACTCGGTTCAATCTAGTAACTAGAATAATTTTCGCTTTGAAATTAATTATGAATTTTTCACTGAATCAACTACTTAGATGGTTAATTTTTACGTTGTTATTTCCTCTAGTATTTCTCAATGCTTGGCTGGCATTTTTGCTGGTTAAAAACTTTCAACCTGTCTTCACAATTCTTGTCTTAGCTACCTTGCTTGCATTCGTTTTAAACTATCCTGTTTCGATTCTCCAACAGCGGAGAGTTAAACGCGGCTATGCAGTAGCATTAGTTTTTATATTAGCATTGGTAATTGTTGTAGCTCTGGGTATCACTTTAGTACCCATTGTTTTAGAGCAATTCAATGAAATGGTTAAAGTCTTTCCCCAATGGATTGATTCTAGCGAAGAAAAACTTCAGAGTGTCAATAATTGGTTTTTCAAACATAAATTAAATGTGAATCTAAGTCAGCTATTAGCAAAAGTTACCGATCAACTACCTAATGAAATAGAGTTTGTTTCAGATAAACTTTTAAGTATTATCATAGATACAATTGATAGTATTTCTGAGGCGTTAATCACAGTAGTGCTAACTTTTTACTTGTTGTTGGATGGCCCAAGAATTTGGGAGGCGATATTTAAGAAGTTACCTGGAAATGTTGCCCCCCAGATAAGCCAGTCTATTCAGCAAAACTTCCAAAATTACTTAATTGGCCAGGGAACTTTGGCTTTGCTGATGGGTGTTTCGATAACATTATTATTTTTAGCTTTTCAAGTCCAATTTGCTTTACTCTTTGGTTTGGGAGTTGGACTTTTGAGCTTAATTCCCTTTGGTGATGTCGTCAGTCTGGTTTTAATAACTTTAATAATAGCGTCACATGACTTTTGGCTAGCAGTTAAGGTTTTTGCGGTAGCTGTTGTTATCGATCAGTTAATCGATCAGGCGATCGCACCACGTCTTTTAGGTAAAATTACTGGCATTAGACCAATATGGGTATTAATTGCTCTGCTTGTAGGAACCAATGTTGGCGGAGTCTTGGGTTTGCTAGTTGCGGTACCTGTAGCTGGTTTTATCAAAGATGTAGCAGATGGTTTTTCTAAATCTGCTAATTCTGATAATCTGGGTGAGGGTGAAGCAGAATCGGAATTGTTGATAGAAGAATCAATATCGCAATGAGTTTTGGATAAAAATTGCTATCTCTAGCGTTAAAAGTAAGTAGCAACGGTGTCATTTAGGTCGTATTCACTCAAGTCAACCTTATTCCCAAACCTCGTAAATTGGCTAAGGAATTGATATGGACAAATTGCGCCCAAAACAGTTCGTCAAAAACATTTATCAGGAACTACTGCCTAAATTACAGATTGAAAGTGTCAATCCCTGCGATCCAATTAAGGTAAGCTATCTTCCACAACCTTGGCGGCTGCTTGGCAAAGGAAATTACGCCGCAGTAGTTTATCACCCCGATTCCCCTGACTATGTAGTTAAGATTTATGCCCCAGGACGGCCAGGCTTTGAAGAGGAAGTAGAAGTTTACCATCGTCTAGGTTCTCATCCAGCGTTTTCTGAGTGTTTCTACGCCAAGGATGAGTTTTTAGTCTTGAAACGGCTTTATGGAACAACCCTCTACGATTGTATGCACTTTGGTTTACTAATTCCCAAGCAGGTAATAAAGGACATTGATGAAGCTCTTGACTATGCACGAAGTCGTGGACTCCACCCTCATGATGTCCACGGGCGTAATGTCATGATGTACCAAGGCAGAGGATTAGTTGTAGATATATCAGATTTCCTGCATCAAGAAGCTTGCTCAAAGTGGAATAACCTAAAAAAGGCTTACTACTGGTTATATCTGCCCGTGTTTTACCCACTGCGACTGCGCCTACCATACTTTGCCTTAGATATCGTCCGCAAATGTTATCGCTTGGGAACTTCTGTTAAAAATTTTTGTTGCCAACTTCCCTTAAGATTAACTAATATTAAATATTTAAGTAAGTATTTAAAACGTTATTAGAATCAAGTGATTTTGTTTAGCTGAAAACTCTTCTCTGTACCAGGAAGAATTTGAAATGCCAGCTATCATTAATAATTACGAGTCTAGCATTAATCCAAGAATACCAAACATCGCCTCTACACGATTATGAATATTCGGGAGGCGTAGACGTAGCCCGTCGTAGACATCACCTGTACTAAAGTATTAGATGCGAGAAGTGCTAGCTGTTTTGAAGTTCGATAAACAACTAATTCGCCAGTATTTCAGGGAGGAACTAATGGAAGAGTCACCAATTTATCAAGAAATACTAGAAAAAGGTGCTAAGAAAGGAAAGATACAAACCTTAACTCGCCAACTTTCACGGCGATTTGGCACAATTTCTGCTGAGTTACAGCAACAGCTTCAAGCACTGTCGATTAACGAGCTAGATGATTTAAGTGATGTGTTGTTTGACTTTTCGGAGATGTCTGATTTGGCAGTTTGGTTGCAACACCAGCAGTAACTCGAATTAATAGTACTATAAATTACTAAGTAATTATATAAGAAAATTGAGAAGCGATCGCCTGTTTTAAAACTATCACCAGAAGTGCGATCGCTCGTAGTAAGATATTAGATGCGATCGCCAGTCCTTCAATTTGTTAAGTTTTGCTCTTCTTTCGATATTTCCTCAAAAATTTCATCTGGTGTTACTTCTTTTAGCCTGATTGAATCTCTAATCAACTTTTGACTCTGTTTAACTTCATTGATTGCATTCAAGTATTCTTCTGTTGATATCATTATTTCTGGTAAACCCAGGTCAACTTTTTCCAGTAATGCAATGCACGACTTATAGACTACATTTGCAAGATCGGAACCAGAAAGACCTCCAGATTTTTCTGCAAGTAGTTGAAAGTCTAATTGTTCGCGTCCAGGTAAATTTGTAGGTGTATGTTTCTCCAAAATTATTGCCCTACCCTTTTCATCTGGTAGAGGAAACTCAATATGATCTAATATACGTCGGCGAAAAGCAGGGTCATAATTAGATACAAGGTTTGTGGCAAATAAAATCACTCCGTTAAACTTAGCTAATTCTATAAGCATTACTGAACGAGTATTATTCACAGCAGTATCATACGATTGCCGAACATCTTCCACGCGCCTTCCCAAAAAAGAATCCGCTTCATCAAAAAATAAGACAGCATCCTTTTTTGAGGCTTCCTCGAAAACAATCTTGATGTGTTTTGAAGTATCACCTACATACTTAGATTCTAAACCTGCATAGTTAACAACCATTAAGGACTTATTTAGCTTTTTAGCAATAGCTTCAGCTGCAAAAGTTTTACCTGTACCTGGTGAACCTACTAAATTTATTGATACAGCTACTTTGTTTTTAAATCCTGGAACTTCTTGTAAACCCCATTCTTCAAATAAAATATGCCGATTTTTAATTATAATTAAATTTCTTAATATTCTCTTTTTTAATTCATCAGGTAGTATCAAATCATCCATTGTTGCTTGAGGTTCAAACAATTCAAATAAATTAACCTCAGTTGTGTCTTCTTGCGGTGCAATATTATTATCTCCACTTTCTATAGGCTGATAATTTGCTAAATGAATATGCAGGGTACTTCCAATTACTCCATTTTTTAATGGTTCACTTAATATTGCCTTCAGAATTTCATTACCCTGTTCTTTGGAAATATGTCCTGAAACGCTAACTTCTCGCAAATCACTGCGAATATGTGAAAATGGGCTTTTTCTAGAAATCAAAGATAGTTGCGTACCACCTCTCATCAATATTTCTGTGTCTTGAACTGAAGGAGCAAACAGTATATGTGTATATTCATTCTCTTTTAAATAGTATTGTAGTTGCTTTTTAACAAATTTATCTATCTCAGCACTATATTCAGTAGGGAACAGTGAAATAAATTTCATCTTTTGTACCTCATAATACATGGAAATTTGTTTTTATTTACTTAAATCACCAGTTATAAAAAAAGCTAGATGCTACTAGACTTCACTAAACTAGGAAACGTTGTAGCCAAAATAAGGATATTAAGCTTTAAAAAACTTGGAACTTGGACTGGTTATTAGGGTGCATTCACTTTCGGTAAATATAAATAAATGAAGCCTGCAAAGACAGACTCAATATAATCCATGCAGGTGGATTTGCTTTTTATAGCCGCAATTTATAGTTGCCAGTTGTTTCTTCCAAAAGTGGAGGCTCCCATTTATGAAGGGAGTTTTCACCCTAAGTTGGAATAGAAAAAACTGACTTAGTTATTCGTAACTACATACATTTTTGCCTTTTTATCGGTGTAATTTTCCCATTCCTCTTTTTCTTTGGATGTTAAAGGTACAGAATGATTATTTTCTTTTTTAGCAGAGTTTAGTACAAGCTGATCTAATATTCCTGCTTTATTACTTTCACTCATTTCTTCGATCTTAATATTGCTTTTCTCCAGTGCATCTTTAAGTGCATTTTCAGAAACTCGAAAACTTTCTTTACCTGTTGTTACGATAATATCATTTCGCTTAATAAGTTGACGGATAGATTTTATCCAATCTGTTACCGAATCGATTATTTTGCGAATAATATCATTTAACCAATAACTAAAGTCATCCCAAGCATTTCCAATGAAATCCAAAAAATCATCTAAAAAATCCATAGCACATCTTCACTCCATATAAAAAATCAATTATAGCGCTTTATGTTCCATACTTTTGCTTTTTTAGAACCGGTTTCCGGCCAGTTTCGTATACTTTCACTACTCCATTTTCTAGTATCAATATCAATTGGAATTTCATCTTTAACAGTAGGTGGTTGTTTTTTTGAAATAAGTAGCACAATAAATGTAGGTTGATCGTTTACCTTCCCAATAGTTAAAGCTACTTCATCAGTACCTTGGTTCAAAGAATCTTCCAACGTTTCGTACAATTGTTCTGGAATTATCAGCTTTTCTCCAACAATACTTTGAGCAAAATCCTCCAATTCATTAAAAATTGATTTAAGAGCATCGGAAAATAAATTTAATGTATCCACTAGATTTATATTACTAAAATAATTAGAAAGTTGTGGAACATTTCCCGCGCTAATCCACCTTGTTTCAGTTCCTTCTTGGCAAACTTTTGTGTCTGCGTTAATCAAATTTCTACTAACAAGTTGTTTCCATTCCTTTTCAGTCAATTGTTCAAGGATAACTTTATATCCAATTGATTTAGACTTTTCTTGACGATTGAAAAAGCTCATAACTGAATTCTCCGTGTGAAAATTTCACTCTTTACTCAAGGTAAGGACTTCATTGCTACAAAAAGAATACTATTGTAGAAATGAACCACAAGTACAAAACTTATGCATTAATAGAAGTTAATTTGTGTAGATTAACCCTGTTTTGTCACTCTCGTAAAACAATAATCGAAGCAAGATTCTGAAGCTTTCATTGAGTCAAGCTTTGCCTGATTTTCAATAACAGACTTGTGCTTGCCAACTTAAGCGTGCGATCAGCATCCCATCCAACTATTTTTTTTGCACTCCTCACAGGCGTACAAATCAAAATAAGTGAATATACGGAGCATAGTAAATTAGCTAAACGTTGTCACTAGCTAAATGTTGGGTTTTAAACCTATCAAAATGTGAGGTCGATAAAATGTTAACTACAGCCTAACAATCCCCCGATTCAGCGCGGTGACTAGGGCTTGAGTCCGATCGCTAACGTTCAACTTACTGAAAATATTATTAGCATGGAACCTGACAGTACTCTCAGCAATACTTAGGACATTGCTAATCTGCTGGTTATTCTTGCCCTTGGCGATTAGGCGCAGCACTTCCAACTCGCGATCGCTCAATTCTTCACTACCCATCCGCTCGGCTAACTTGGCTGCTATACTCGGCGGAATGTACCTTTTACCTTGATGAACCGTGCGAATCGCATCCAAGAGTTCGTTCGGTTCAGCCTTCTTGAGAATATAACCCTTTGCACCCGCCCGCAATCCCCGATAGATATCTTCATCGCCGTCGTAGGTAGTCAACACAATGATTCGGGCGCGTTTAAACTTAGCACAGATAGCTGCGATCGCATCAGCACCTTCCATATTCGGCATTCGCAAATCCATCAGTGCTACATCGGGCTGATGTTGGCAGAAAAATTCTACCGCTTCTCGCCCATCGCCAGCATGGCCAACTACAGTCATATCTGGCTCACATTGAAGAAACATTGTTAAAGCTTGTCCTAAAATCGGATGATCGTCAGCAATCAAGATGCGGATAACATTGGATTGGCTCATACGAAATAGTCCAAGTATTGTTTTAGAAGCAGGGTAAAAGCTCACAAACAGCCTGTAGCAAGCCTCTGTTTGTGTGTCTTAATTACCAACTACCAATTACAAATTACAAATTACGGATTAGTATCATATTTTGATAGTCGCCACTACCTCGGTTAAGAATATTTGTTGCGACTGTCTTAAAAGTCAAGCGATCGCTAACAGAAAACCGGGACTGGAACATCCTGCCTAGATTGAAGACGATAGACTTTTTATAAGAGTAATTTTGACAAAAACTCGAATTTTCTAACATTTCAAAGCAGGTATGGGGCAATGGTGCGATTAAAACTGTGGCAGTGGGTAGTCTTAGCAATTCCGATCGCGTTTATCATCATTTTCTTACTGGTGTCTGCCGGTTCACAAATTCATGCGTGGGGCATTAATTGGATTTGGGGTGTATTCACCGTTTTATTTGTTGGTTGGCGTTGGCTGCTAGTCAAATGGACTCAACCAGCTGTTAACGAGGTGGAAGCTGTATTAACTCAAGTCCGTGAAGAACTGGAATCGACAGCAGAGGATACAGTAAGGCTACCTGTGGGAAGTGACACCACAAAACTTGCAGAAACCGCCCTTCAAGAAATTCTCCAAGCAGCACAAAGCGATCGCCCGATTTGGGAAGACTGGCAAACTTTTTGGACGCGATGTCAGGATTTAGTCGTAGCGATCGCTCATATCTACAATCCTCAGATTCAATATCCCCTACTGAATATTTACGTCCCCCAAGCTTACGGGCTGATTCGCGGAACTGTGGATGATATGGATAAGTGGATGCAAAAGTTATCCCCGATCCTCAATCAGGTAACGGTTGGACAAGCATACCAAGGATATGAGGTCTACCGGAAGTTAGAACCATCGGCTCGGAAATTCTGGAAAGCTTGGAACTGGGCACAGTGGATCTTAAATCCGGTGGCGGCGGTGGCAAAACAAGCCAGTCAGGGTTCTAGTAACCAAGCAACTCAGCAATTATTGGGGAATTTGAGCCAGTTATTTCGGGAAGCTGCCCTGAGAAACTTATGCCGACAAGCGATCGCACTTTACGGACGTAGCACCTTACCAGTTCCAGCAACCGTAGCTTCCCCACCAACTTTACCCCAGCCAAAAACCCAAACACTCCGAGAAATCCTGACTCAAGCTCAACCAGCCGAGGCGGTTGAGCAAAAACCCGTGAATATTCTGCTGGTGGGGCGCACGGGATCGGGAAAAAGTAGCCTGATTAACACGCTATTTCAAGCGGATCTCGCAGCCGTTGATGTTTTACCTAGTACCGATCGCATTCAAAATTATCAATGGCAGACTGAAAGTGGGGAAACCTTAACACTTTGGGATACACCTGGCTATGAACAAGTCAACCGTGCCGAACTCCGAAACTTGGTGCTTGATTATGCCATCAATTCAGATTTGCTGCTGTTAGCTACTCCTGCCCTCGATCCTGCCCTGCAAATGGATGTGGACTTTTTGCAAGACATCAAAGCAGAAATTGCAGATTTACCTGCGATCGCGATTGTCACTCAAGTAGATCGTCTCCGTCCTATCCGCGAATGGCAACCGCCTTATGATTGGGAATGGGGCGATCGCCCCAAAGAAATTGCCATTAGAGAAGCCACTGAGTATCGCGCCAAACTGCTGGGAAACTTCTGTAATCTAGTTTTACCCGTGGTTACAAGTGACAGCAAAACAAATCGAGTTGCCTGGGGAGTAGAAGCGCTATCGTTGGGATTAGTGGATGCGATCGCACCTACCAAGCAACTCCGTCTCGCCCGCTTTTTGCGTAACCTAGAAACTCGCATCGTCGCCGCCGCCAAAATCATCGACCACTACACCTTCCAGATGACGACAACACAAGGATTAACGGCATTGCTCAAAAGTCCCGTCCTTCAGTTTGTTTCTACGCTCTCAACCGGATCTCCAGCCTTAGCGTATATGTTGGCGGAGCAAATTCCCGTGGAACAGTTGCCAATTGTAATTGGTAAACTGCAAATGGGATATGACCTTTTCTCACTCTTGAACCCCAAGTCAGTCAAGTTTGAATTGCTATCCCTTTGGCCGCTACTGCTGGAAAACACCGCTGCACCCGATCGCAACGCCTGGGCATTTGGTCATGCCCTAGTAGAATACTGGACTCAAAATTTGACGGTTGAAAAACTCCGGGAGCGATTTGAGTATTATTTAGCGATCGCCAAATAATTTGTCTGCGATCGGCAATATCTACAAAGGATTGTGACGCATCTTCGATTCTCTTGCAAATACTACGCCTAAATAACGAGTTTAAGCTGCTACACAACCCCAGTAGATTCAATGCCAAAAATTGTATTAGTAAATAAAAGTAAATTGCGAATATTTACTTAGCAATTTTGCGGAATTTCATACTATATAAGTAAAAGCAAAAATGCTGTAACAGATTGTAATCTCAATATCAAGGTTAAGATTACGATTAAGAGTAGGTGTCTGCTGAACCTACCCGCTTTAGCTGAGTTTTTATACAGACATCCTTTTGTTCGGAGTTTTTTATGAAAAATATATTACAAACCTCCATCTCTCAAGCACAGAATTCAGATCGGAGCTATAGCATTTCCTCTTACAACAGGCTGCTTTCGGTGGTGAAGGATTTGGCTTGTGTGCGGACTATTGAAGAAATTATTGAGATTGTGCGTTTGGCTGCTCGCGATCTGACAAATGCTGATGGAGTCACCTTTGTATTGCGGGATGGTGAATGTTGCCACTATGTCGATGAAAACGCCATTGGCCCACTTTGGAAAGGTATGCGTTTTCCGCTCAAGTCTTGCATCTCCGGTTGGGCAATGCTCAATAAAAAAGCAGCCGTAATTGAGGACATTTACCAGGATGCGCGAATTCCGATTGAGGCGTACAAAGTAACTTTTGTCAAAAGTTTAGTGATGGTTCCCATTCGAGTTTCCGATCCACTGGGTGCGATTGGAGCTTACTGGAGTACACGCCACCTAGCCACGCCCGAAGAGATCGGAATGCTTGAGATTTTGACAGATACTACAGCAGTTGCGATCGCTAACGTGCAACTTTTCCAGAAATTGACGAACCAAAATGCCCTAAAAGACAAATTTATTGCCATGCTGGCTCACGAACTGAGGAATCCCGTTGCCCCTATCTCCAACGGCGTTCAGCTACTGAAGTTGAAGCTAGGACAGGCTGGCGCAGTTGGGGAAACAGTTTTAATGATGCAAAACCAGATTAAGCACCTCTCGAAATTGATCGATGAGTTACTTGACGTATCGTCCATCACTTATGGAAAGATTTCATTAAATCTTGAGAAGGTTAATCTGGTGGAATTGGTTCGCCAGAGTCTCAATGACCACGCACAAGCAATCAAGAGATGGAACCTTAATGTAGTAGAAAACCTGCCAAACGCGCCCGTGTGGGCTTATGTTGACTCCACTCGCTTCTTCCAAATCTTTGGGAACCTTCTTGATAACGCCTTAAAGTTTTCCCAGCCAGATGGGACGATCTGGGTAGATTTCTCAGTTATTCCAGGTGAGAATGGCTCAGGTAGTGTAGCGGCCTTATGTGTAAGAGATACAGGCATAGGGATAGACCCGACAATATTAGCAGAACTTTTCGAGCCGTTTACCCAGGCCGATCGCAGTTTAGACCGTTCAAGAGGCGGGCTAGGTTTGGGACTTTCGGTAGTAAAAAGTCTTGTAGAACTTCATGGTGGTAATGTTGAAGCCTCAAGTAGAGGGATAAATTTGGGAGCAGAATTCAAAGTCACTCTCCCTGTATGCGAAGAGATTACAACCTTGGACAAAGACCTAGAGATTACAGAGGCGGCGAAAAAATCGTTGAAGATTTTAGTCATCGAAGATAACGAGGATTCAGCCGTATCATTACAAGCAGTACTTGAGCATTTTGGGCATGAAGTTTCCATTGCCGAGAATGGAATTTTAGGGGTAGAAACTGCAAAGAAGCTTGAGCCTCATGTGATTATTTGTGACATCGGACTTCCTGAAATGGATGGATTCGCCGTTGCACAGGAACTAAGTAAAGACTCCAAATTTACTCGCTCAATTCTGATTGCGCTTACCGGCTACGGTAGCCAAGAGGATCGGCAGCTGGCGCTGAAGGCTGGTTTCAAATGCCACTTAACCAAGCCTGTAGACTTTGAAATACTGATAGCAGAAATCGATCGATACTTTGATCAAGTATTATCAAGTTGAGAAATTTTGCTACTTGTGAATTGTGACTGAGGAGTGTCAATCCATTAAATCATCTGTGGTAGAATCACCGGGATAAAAGCGATCGCTCAGAATTTCCTCAAAAAGATATAAACATTGGTTGGGAAAAGTTGAAAGTGGCAGATTTGTTTCTCCTGATGCTAAATCCCTACCATTGTCATAAGATTCCTGAAGTGCTTCTTCAAGGTAAGGTTTCAGACTAGGATTTTCGTTCAGCAATTTGAGAATTTCCCGTCGTTGTACTCTAATTGTTGCTAACCAACTACGGCTGCGTTGCTTTGGTTGATATTCCCATTTGAGTAAATGTCCAATTAACACACTAAAACGATTTCTCAATTCTTGGCGTTCCTTTCTTCCCAAAGATTCAATTTCCTCGATTAAATTGGGCAGGTCAAGCTGGTTCCATTGATGATGACGCAAAAGGTTAGCCTGTTGTTTAGTCCAACTGTAGAAGTCTGCTTCATAGAAGTTTGGCATCAGCTTTTTTGTTGTTTTTCAGCTTTGTAGTGTCTACATAATTTTAAAATGCATAATTCATAATTATGTTTCAGATAGAGATTTAAACCTTATCTGAAACAGGACTGTCTGCTTAACCATCAAGCAAAAATTACGAATTACGAACTTGTACTGAGCTTGTCCTGAGCGTAGTCGTAAAGCCTGCGGCATAGCTACGCTTCGGGCGCAGCCTCTCGTAGAGAAGGGCGTAGTCGTTGGCGTGGTCACTGAGCGTAGTCGTACCACTTCGTGGAAGCAAGCTACGCGGAGCGTCTCGTAGAGAAGTGCAGCCTCTCGTAGAGAAGTATTACGAATTACGAATTACGAATTACGAATTACGAATTAGAAAGTTACCACACTGCGAATTGATTCACCTTTGTGCATTAATTCAAAAGCATCATTAATTTGCTCAATGGGCATTACATGGGTAATTAAATCATCAATATTTATCTTGCCTTCCATATACCAATCAACAATTTTTGGCACATCTGTACGTCCTCTAGCACCACCGAATGCTGAACCTTTCCAAACGCGGCCAGTTACTAATTGAAAAGGACGAGTACTAATTTCCTGTCCAGCACCAGCAACACCAATAATCACGCTCATACCCCAACCTTTGTGGCAGCATTCTAATGCTTGACGCATCAACTTAACATTACCGATACATTCAAAGCTGTAATCAGCACCGCCTTTTGTTAAATCAACCAGATAAGGAACTAAATCACCCTCTACTTCTTGGGGATTGACAAAGTGCGTCATGCCAAACTTTTCCGCCAAAGCGCGTTTGTTGGGATTAATATCTACCCCGACAATCATATTTGCCCCTACCATCCGCGCCCCTTGGATGACATTTAAGCCAATACCACCCAAACCAAAAACCACAACATTTGCTCCAGGTTCCACCTTGGCAGTATTGATAACTGCACCAATACCAGTAGTCACACCGCAGCCAATGTAACAAACCTTATCAAATGGGGCATCTTCCCGAATTTTTGCTAAGGCGATTTCCGGCAGCACCGTATAGTTAGCAAAAGTGGATGTACCCATATAATGATGAATCATTTGCCCATCGATACTAAAGCGACTAGTGCCATCAGGCATCACACCGCGTCCTTGAGTTAGGCGAATGGCTTGACAGAGATTAGTTTTGAAACTCAGACAATATTCGCACTGACGACATTCGGGAGTGTAGAGGGGAATCACACGATCCCCTGGTTTGAGACTGGTGACACCAGCGCCTATTTCCACTACCACGCCAGCACCTTCATGTCCCAAAATAGCCGGAAACAAACCTTCTGGATCGTCACCAGACAAGGTAAAAGCGTCGGTGTGACAAACCCCGCTTGCTTTCACTTCAACTAACACTTCGCCGGCTTTTGGCCCGGATAGTTGAACGGTTTCAATCGTCAATGGCTTACCTGCGCTGTAAGCTACTGCTGCTTTAACTTCCAATGTCAGCGCTCCTGTATAGTTTTGTCATTTGTCATTGGGATTAGGGGAGAGGTGACAGGTGATAGGGAATAATCTCTACCCTGTATCCTCTACCCTGTATCCTCTACCCTGTATCCTCTACCCTGTAT